>CAKQCH010000005.1:0-51009 GCA_934216735.1 uncultured Prevotella sp. | reverse complement strand
ATTACGAAAGTAGTCGGGGCTTTTTTTTTGTCACGCAGATTTCGCAGATGACGCAGATTTTTTCTTTGCTGCTTTTCTTTTTTCCCACAGATTTCACAGATTTTAGACCTATTCGGTCTGGGATGACGCAGATATATAAAAAAACGAGGATGTGTCATTATTCATCGGATTACGCTGAATAAACGGAACCTTAACCGCCTTCCTCGGATTACTCACGGATTTTAAACGGAAACTCGACCTGACGGTCGTGGCGATACCCCCTAAAACTGGACAATGCCAGCCATTACTGGGCAATCGCAAGCCAGCCTATACGGCGCTAGCCCAATGGCCGTAAGGCCAAATCCGTTTAAATTCCGTGCGTAATCCGTGAAGCAAGAATGTTCCGTTTACTCTGCGTAATCCGATGAATAAAATAAAGAATGAATAAAATAAAGAATAAATAAAAAGGGTGTACCCGTTAGCAGGCACACCCCATTTGTTTCATGATTATCTTTATTTCGCCTTGCAATCCGGCAATACAGCCATGCATCTCTTTCCTTCTACGGTCTTCAGAATGCAGCCGATGGTCTTTCTTCCGATATTTCTGTTCACAGGAACCTGCGATTGCGGAATCACTTCTACATAGTGAACGCCGGCATTCGGCACATCCATTGGCAGGACGCCCTCTGCCTGCATCTTCTCATGATTGAATTTATCTACGTCGTCGAAACGCACATAGCGGTTGGTCTTGCTGTCAACGAAGCCTACGCATACCGAATCTTCATCGGTGGCGATGGAAGCGAAGATGAGTTTTTCGCCCGCATATCGCTTGAATACCCTGCCTCTCTCTCGCTGCAGAAGCTCTGCCATCGAAACCTTGCAGACTCTTCCGCTTTCATATACCAGGATGAGCCAGCCTTCTTCCTCGTCCTCGTGGACGGCGAGCTTCAGGCGATAGTCTTGCCAGTCATCCTCGTCGAGCAGTTTATATTCATCGGTGTCAAGCAGACAGATTACGGCTGTCACCGGGCGATAGCCTTCCTCGTAGTCGTGCAGCGCATTGTTGCGCAGGCGTGAGGTCTGGATATGGTCGGTGATAGGTGCCGACTCCACATGCTTGGTGGTAGCTTTGGCATCCTTTTCTCCTGATGGTGCTTCAGCCGCTGCAGATGCAGTGACGGGTTGCGTGATAGCCAGATGAGGCACATGTTCCTCAGCCCACTGCTTTCTGATGGCAAAGAACTTGTCCTTGTAGTTGCCGTTCACCTTTCGTGCCGATGTACCCATTCGCTCGAAGTATTCCGAACTTACGGCGATAGGATGCGGACATGGTTCGATGTCGATGATGAGCACGGCATTGTTCACTTCATTATCAAAATGGGTGTGCACATAGTGGGCACCCTCCTGCCCCAGGTAGTAAACTATCTGGTTGTTCACATACACCTCGAATTTATCTCTTGAACCCTTGAAGAGCGGATTCTTCAGGTCCTCTTCCAGTCCCATCTCGTAACCGATGTCGGATACACCCAGATAGAGATGTCCACCCTCGGCATTGAGGAAGGCGCAGATTTCCTGCATGATCTTCACAGTCTGAGCCTGCACGTCCACCTTCATCGAGTTTTCCGGATAAACGATAGAAGTCTTGAACTCCGTATGGAAATCTTCCTTGCCATAGTTCTTCTTGTTGGAAGATGACTTGTGTAGCTTGAGCAGTGCCCTGATCTTGTCGAGGATGTCGCCAGCCTGGGTAAGGAGTCCCGATTTCTTCACGAAGTTGTGTGACAGAACCAAGGATGCAAGCTGCTGCAGCTGCGGATCTTCCGTCAGACTGCTCCATTGGTAGAGTTCCTCGTAATGATCATCGCTGTCGAGACATCCGATGATGCGCAGCTGCATGAAGTCGTGGCGCAGGATGGCATTTCTCTCAAAGAGCTCAGGCTCTGTTTCTGCGATGAGATCTATCTTCTTGGTATCCACCTTGTCTAATGCCGCAAAGTCGTTGAGCAGTTCCAGCAGGGTGAGTCGGCTGTCGTAATAGTTGGTGCGCTCCTTGCTGTCTATCATGATGGCGAGCAGTCGGCAGAAGTTCAGATAGTTATATGCCTTGATATTATCCTCTTCCAGGGTAGCCTTGGCGTCGATGATGCCCATCAGTTCTGATACATATACGCTGTCCATATCCATGGCATCCGCCAGTTCGTCTTTCTCTGCCTTCGGGTTATACACCTCGTGGTTGGCATAGCCGAGCATCAGGTTGTGGAAGGCTTCGGCAAGACTGAATCTGCTTTCCGGTGATTCGCGCAGGAAGGTGCCATAGAGATAGTCGCTGCTGCCCTCGGTGATGTTGTCCACCTCCACGATCATGCCTCGTCTCAGGTCTTCTACCGTCATGCCCGGTGCAGGCGCAACGGATACGGAGAAACCCTCGCTGCTTACGGCAGGTACTCTAGTCAGACCCGGAACCTGACTGAAAATCAGACAGGTGAGTCGGGAGTTGTAGAACAGGTCGTTCACTCTCACGTCGTCCTCGTATTCGCTGATCATGTCGCGCATGGCAAATTCATAGGTACCGTCGCTCTTCACATTCTTTACGTAGGCACGCAGCAGGAGCGGCATGCCCTGGTATTCAAACGACTGCATGCTGACATCGCCAGGGAAGAAAGGCACCACGTCGTTCAGCACATCCAGCGTACCCGTTCCCTCATATCCGTCTTCCACCACCTTGCATTCAAACATCAGGTTTCCTGCAATCTTCTTTGTGATGATGATATCCGTTTCGTCATCGATATAGAGTTTCTTGCTTTGCTTTTTGGAAGTCTTTCTCTTTTTCGAGAAGAGCGAGTCGTTGATGTACCCCCACAGTTCCTTGAAGTGCTCGATGGTGGTACCCACCTTTCCGCGCAGTTTCACCGGAGGCTTTTCGTCGAGTCTTACGGAGAGTCCATGCCATAGTCCCATACGTGCCGATAGGGGCAGATAGAGATTTTCCTTATCCAGATTCTTGGGTTGGATGGTGATGGCCTGTTCGTTTACGGTGAGCAGAGCCAGATCGCTTTCATATTTAGCCGGTTCGATATTCTCCACGGTTTCGTTTTCCTGCGAGCAGAGCATGTTGGAAAGCACGAAGGCATCGTCGCTGTTGTATGGCAGGGCGGCGTCGAATTCCGATTGGGTGAAGAGTGAGAGGAATGATTTCTGCAGTGTCTTGTTCGGATCGCTCACGTTCATGAGCGATACCAGTCGGTAGAGTAGTGCCTGGTTCAGCGAACTGTCGTAAATCTTGTGGGTAGCATGTCTGCCCAGAATCAGTTCGATGGTGAGCACCTGTATCATCGTCTCCTTGGTATGGATGTCGCTGGTGAGTCGGTCGGTCTGGTTATAGATATTGTCCACGTATCCCTGGAGCAGTTTGATCCATTGCATCTGGAATGGTTTTCTGTTCCATAGATACATTTCCTGTCCTCTGATGGTGGTTAAGATGGAATCGATGAATTTCTCCATGATGGTGAAGTCGAGCATAAAGATGCACTGCATGATGCAGAATTGCTTGCGCGGATGATAAATATAGGCGCAGGTGGATAGGGTTGAGAGGATTTGGCTGATGGTATCTTCCGCCTTTCCCTTTCTTAGGATTTCAATGGCTTGTATATAGTAAGAGAGCAGCTCGATGACATCAGTGAAGCGCTGTTCGAGCAGAATGCGCTCGGCTTCCTTGCATCGTGGCAGCAGATTTTCGCTTTCCAGCGTTTCCAGGCAGCGGCTATGTATCTGTCGGAGCAGGATTTGCAGTTCGTCCTGGTTCAGTGAGTCAGATAGGCCTGCAATCCATCTGTGGCATTCCAGGTCGAAGATGTCGGATGGTGTATCACCGAGCATCAGGTTTCTGAATTCCTGCGTATTCCAGTTTTCCTCGCCTATGATATCATAGAATTCCTTTTCCGACAGTGAGAATTCCGATTTGTCGGCACCCAGCACTTCCACGAGCTGCACGTCCATGTATTTCTGGTGGAATTTCAGGATGCGGCATCTAACCATAGGTGTGAGTGCGGCATTGATCACCGTGTCTCTCTTGAGCATGGCTGTGAAGCCAAACTCATCTTCCAGATGGTAGAAGTTGCCCAGTGCCATCTTGATTTTAAAGTTCACCTCGTCGTTTTCCTTGTAGTTTTTTCTCATGAGGTGCTCAATGTCCTGAGCGATGAAAACCTTGCCCAGATGAGTGGTAATCATCAGGCAGTTGAGCGTTTCCGGAGCGGGTTGCCTTCTCTGGAAGTCAACCTGTGCCACCTTGTAAATTCTGTCTTCCACTTCGATGACGAACTTGTGTTCTTCTTCATCTACTCGCAGAACCTTTGCTTTGATGTTTTTGATATTATTCATATGATATAATATAATATATGTTTTAAACCGATTACAAAGATAATGATAATTTTTCATTTATCTTATAAAAAGACAATAAAATCGCATGTTTGTTCACGAGAATTTATAAAATAAAGAAGGTTTTGTGCGAATTGTTAGCTTTTTTAGAATTAAAGTGTAGGAAAAGAGGAATTTCGCCTTCGGGAAGAGCTGATGCAGTATGTCGAAGAGATCATACAGTCGGTCATACATTGTTTTTATTCATTTTGTTCATCGTATTGAATAAAATCAGTATTTTTTTATTCAATACGGACGAGATATTGAATATTTTTCGTATCTTTGCCCCCGGTTTAATCAATGCGACGGAAGAGAAATGAGAACAATAATCAATAACCAGAAAAAGGAACGGGATATTCTGCTTTCCCGTCCTTATCTTACACGTCATACCAAGTATGATGTGGACGAGCTTTTGGCGAGTAAGCAAATCAAGTTGATAACAGGGCCTAGAAGAACAGGTAAGTCAACAGAGGCTTTGCTGATGTTGAAAGGCAGGAACTTCGCCTATCTGAATTTTGATGACGGAAAGTTACTGAATGCCTGGGACGATGATTTGGTTTGGGAAACTCTGCTTGCCGTTTATCCCGACTTCGAGTTTCTTCTGCTTGATGAGGTTCAAAATATGGATGGTTGGGATTTGTGGGTCTCCAAGCTTTACCGCATGGGAATCAACATGGTTATTACGGGAAGTAACGCCAAACTGCTGAGTAGCGAAATGGCAACATTGCTTACAGGTAGATATATTCAGATAGAGATGCTGCCTTTCAGTCTTTCTGAATTCTTCATCTGGAATCACAGAAGTCTTGCAGAAGTATCAGATATGAAAGATAGCGCATCCGACTTCTCGCTTATGGCAGACTATCTGCACCATGGTGGCTATCCGGAGACAGTAGCAGCAAGAGGTCTGACTCAAAACTATCTTTCCACTCTTTTTGATTCCATCATCTGGAAAGACATAGCCAAGCGTCATAGAGTGCGTAATGTAGAGGATTTAAATAACCTGGCCATGTATCTGGTATCTAATTTTTGCAATCCTTTCAGTGCCAATGAACTGTCAGAAGAACTTGGATTTTCCAGCGTAGCTACAACCAAGAAATTTATGGGGTATTTAAGAGAACCCTATCTCTTATATTATCTGCCGCGTTACAGCAACAAGCTGAAACTGATGAAGAAAGCTCCCCAAAAAGTATATGTGGTTGATAATGGCTTTGTAGAAGCCAAGGCTTTTAGCGTGAGTGAGAACTTGGGCAGGTTACTGGAAAACCAGGTCTTTATCGAGTTGGTTCGCAGGGGGTATCATACGGAAACCTCTCTTTTCTATTACCGTTCCCGTAATGATAAGGAGACGGATTTTGTAACCAGGCAAGGTACACATGTAGAGAGTCTCATTCAGGTATGTTATGATCTTTCTTCCGAACGGACACTCAAGCGTGAGGTAGATAGCATCATAGAATGTGCCGGAGAACTCAAATGCTCCAATCTAATCATTGTCACGATGAGGGAGGAAAGGGTAATTGAGAAAAATGGATATAAGGTCAGGGTTTTACCTATATATAAGTTTTAAAGGAAAGTTTGGACACTTCTTTTACCATTGTGGACGTTGTCATTTAAAAGATTACCTGCCTTATATGAAGTAAAAGAGGGTGTGTCATAATGCATGACACACCCTCTCTCTTCATTTATCCGGAAATGTGATTTCCTCTACATTTCCTTATCACTACATATTATTCTGAAACCACATATTTCTTTCCATTAATAATATATACACCCTTTACCAGCTTCTTCAGCGTCTTCACGGTGGCGTGGGCGTCAATCAGATAGCCGTCGATGCTGTAGATTCGCAACTCCTTGCCATCTGCTAGAATATTCTCTATTCCAGTCATGGTATCGATGTTGAAATCGTATGGCGACGTGCGGCTGCCCAATACATCCTCCTTGAATGTCAAGGCATCCTGTACCAGAATGGACTCCTGGGTCTGCTGGTTCTCAATCACCATGCTCAGCTTCTCGTCCTTCTCGCCGTAAATGGTGAGGTAGTACTTGCCGTCTATCAGCTGGCTGATGCCGCGGCATTCGTTTCCTACCATCACGTAAAGACGATTGTCACTACCTGTCATGTCGGCATCCTTCCGGGTCAGCTTGCCGATGATGTTCATCGTACTTGGATATTGACGGATATCTACTTCCATATCCTGCTGCTCCTCGTCAGAGAGCTGAGATGGAGTGGTAGCTTCGGCAAACTCCAGGTTGTTCTGCTTCACTGACTTATACAGATAACCCTGGTTGGTGATGAGCTGCTTGAGCGTTCCTTCCCAGGTGCCGGCATAGAATTGTGCAAATCCTGTCTGACCTACGATGTAGTCGCCCTCGCTGGCATTGCTGATGGCAGATGCCAACTCCTGGTTCTCACGCAGCGGATAGCCCAGCCAGTTCCAGCCGGCATTGATGCGCACTGGGGTGGTGCTTGCCTCAAACAGGCGGCCCTTGCTCTTGCTGATGAAGCTGGTTGATGCCTTCACCTTGTAGGTCTGGGCTGGCAACAGATTCTCTATCTCCTCAGAACTGCTGATAATCTGACTGCTCTTGGATGCAATGTCGCTTGCCGAAATAGGATCGGCCAGATAACTTGCTATCCAGTTCCAACCTCTCATCAGTGTGATGTTCTGCTCGTAGCACTCCTGCCTGAAGCTGGCGCTTACCGTGAGATCCTTATCTACGATGAAGCTCAGGGTCTCAGCATCCTCAGTCTGCTTTCCGTTCACGGTCCAGTGAGCGAAACTGTAGTCTTCATCGGCCTCAGCCTTCAGTACCAGCTGGTCGCCGTAATGATAAACTCCGGTGTATGTCTGGGTGATGCTGCCACCCTCGCAGTTCTCTTCGATGTTCACCTGATAGGTCTTCTTCTCGAAGTTGGCCACCATGGTCAAGTCGCCCAAGGCCACCTGGTTGATGGTGTCGTTCGTAGAGATGGTTTCACCGTTCTGGCTCCAGGATGCAAACTGATAGCCTTCCTTGGCCTTGGCTACCAACTGGATGGTGGTGCCGTAGGCTACTTCGTTTCCGGCTACTCTGCCGATTACTTCTCCCGCATTTTCCGGATATACGGAGGTGAGAAGCTTCACCTGGCTGTTTATGAACATCGTCCAGCTTGCCGTCTTTCCGGTCTTTCCTGCAAAGCCCTCACGGTCGGTGATGCCCGAGGTTTGAACGGTAAGCGTGTAGTAACCGTTGCCGGCACTGGCATTCAGCTGGGTCAGGTCGAGAACGAAGGTCTTGTTGTCCTCGGTAGAAATCTTCACGAGCTGGCTGTCCTGCTCCTTACCCTGCACATTGATCTGGATATCCTCACTGGTGAAGGTAGCCGGGTCGATGTACTTGTTGAACATCACCTTCAGCGTATTCACCGGCTGGGTAGCCACTTCATCTTCTGCAGGAGCACCTTCGATGGATGCTACTTCGAGCATCAGTGAAGGGGTAGCCTCGAAGGTGAGGATGTAGCTTTCGGCATTCTTGCCATCAAACTGGTCGGCGAAATGGATTCTATTCTCATAGAGCGGATCCTTTCCGTCGCGCAGCGTGCGGTCGGTCTGCCAGAAGTTGCGGAGGCTAATCTGCTTTCCGTCGCTGGCGCGGGTTACGCTCTTGAGCGCAGATACGCCATAGGTAGGATCGCTCAGATTGCCATAGTTCCAACCTTCCTCAGATGGGGTGATGGTCAGGGTGTATTCCGTATCGGATGTCTTCGTGATGCTTGAAGAAGCAGCCACGTTCACCTTTTCTATTTCACCGTCTGAGAGGTAGAGCATATCAGGCGTATCGTCGGCATCCACGATATCGTTGGTCATGAAGCCCTTCAGGGTCTTGTCGCCCTTCGTTACGTCGATGCTTCGTATCAGCTCGTGGATGGTTACATCGTTGAGCAGAGAGAGGTCCTTGTTGTCATAACTGGTCAGATGGGTGGCAGTTACGTCGTAATCGGTGAAGTGTCCGAGCAATGAGCTCTTGATCCACCACTGAGCATAGCTGGTGCTATGTGCCGGAATGGTTCCGAAGTCGGTGAATACGCTTCCGCCCAGAGCCAGGGTCTTCTCCTGTCCGTTGAGCTGGCTGCTCATGAGTTCGAATTTCACCTTGAGTCCCTTTTCGTTATCTACGATTTCCGGCTGGTTGGTAGTCATCTTTACATTGGTAGCATCGCCATAGCCCAGGTTGTTGATGAGCAGTGAGAACTCTGCTTCCTCAGATGGTTCCACCTCCTTGGTCAGAGGGTCGTCGCCCTTGATATCACGCTGCATGAAGTAGGTGAGATCGAGGTTTGGCGATGGCTTCACGGTGAGGGTGATAGGCGTGAGGTCGCGAGTCACTTCCAGTCCTGTGAACGGATCTACGTAAGAGAGGGTTCCTCCGAAGGCATAGCGGGTCTCCACGGTAGGAGCTGCTTTCTTGGTAGGAATGAAGAGTACGGTGGCAACACCTTCCTGCTTTGCATCGAGGGTCCAGCCATCGGTGAAGTCGAGTTTTCCATTGAATCCTTCGAGCTTCTCCGGGTTCACCTGGAACTTATCTTCCATGGCGATGTTGCCCTTCTCATCGGTTACGGTGAGGGTGAGTTTCACATCCTTCATCGCCTCCTGCTCATTTCCGTTGAATACGGTAAGGGTTCCACGGAATGCCTGTCGGGTCATCACCATCTTCTGGGTGAACTGCAGGGTAATGTTGGAGCAAACGCTGCTTTGCTGTTCTTTAGCCTGTGCCAGACATTTCTCATAAGCCTTCTCGTAACACTCATCGATGCCAGTATAGCCCAATGAAGATACAACAGAATCTACTCTCTGTGAAAGCTCGCCATACGAAAATACATTTTTGATGTTAACCTTATTGTCTGTATCTTTATTATCTAATGTATCATTCCATCTCTGTACAAACGCCTTAACCTGTTCCTTTGTAATATTCTCCGGTTTGCTGGCAATCAGCTCATCTATATCTTTCTGCTGGAATGCATCATTTTCATCCCTAAGGCTTTCAAATTTGGTCATAAACAGACCTAATTCTCTGCTATCAGAATTGAGCCATTCCACATCTCCATATAGTTCTTTTTGCAATCCCATCACAACCATCTGCTTGAGAATTCCATAAGTGAGATTCTGTCTGAATTCCTGAATGTATGATGGTTCGGAACTGTTTTTCAAGCTCCTTGCCAAGGCTGCAGGCTTGTTCTCTGCTGGAACAGAGTCTAAGTCGCATGGTTCCATCAACTTCAAAGGACAGAATAATTCCTTGAAATCGTCATAATCATATCCATAATACTTAGCAAGTTCAAAGGCGAGGTCAGATATAGATTTCGTCCACCCTAAGTTACCTTTTTCTACGCTATTTGAAATGTCTGTCAATGCTTTTGCAATCTCATCTACAAGTTTAGCACGCTTTTGCTCACGAGTTTTATTTTTATCTCCAGCTCCTTCTGATTTAATGTCCATACAGGTTGCAGTTGTACTCATGGTAGAAAGCGTTAGGCTAATAATGTCACGAGACGTAACCTCTTCTTTATTTGTAAGAGTCTTGGCCTCTTCTATTACATCATAAATACCTTTGATACAATCAAATACGGTTCTTAACTTCTTATAGACTGGAATTAATTGCAGACCACAATCTACGAGTTGCAACATAAATTTATTCTGGCATGGTTCACAACCTTTATCTTCTACTTGCACCAGAGGATTTTGATTGGAAGAACCGGTATAGGTTCCTGAACCTCCTATAGAAGGTCTTGCTCCCGGACCATACAGACTACCAAGTCCTCCACCGATACAACCTCCATAACCGGTGCCATCGCCGTTGCCACTCCAGGTGCTAGGATCATTGCTCTTGCATGAACCTAATTGCAGTGCAATGCCATATCTGTGCCACTTCCTGTCAAGTCCGCAATCCCAATAATAAAGTGTACCAACCTGGTCAGAACATGGGTCATTATCTATGTGACCTTGACGTTTAGCAGCTCTTGCAGAAGCTGTTATCGTCGATTTAGTAACCTTTACAGGTATAATCACGCTTTCCTGCGGTGCCAAATTGAAGGCTTTTGTATGGTCGAGTGCCTCGAATGTTAGGGTCTTGAGATCGGTTGGCAATGTAAGCTCTACATCCTTAGCTGCAATCAATCCCTTGTTGGTGAGTACAGCGTTGAATATCAAAGACTCTCCATCGCGCAAATCCTTGGCAGGAATGCTCGAAGGAATCGACAATACAACCACAGGCATAGGCACCTGTGTCTCAAACTTCACATTGGTCTTGATTTCATACTCATCCTGAATCTCTGTCTCCTCAACCTTCCAGTCGATATTGATAGCCTCATAGCTCAGGTTCACCACCTTCTTGGTTTCCGTACCTGGGTCAACCAGCAGGTTGTTGCTGTAGGAATCGTGCTTTTCTGCCGATACACTTACCGCATAGTAACCCTCTGTCAAATCCGCAGAGAAGAGACCCTTCTCGTTGGTAATTCCCTCGGCTACAACTGCACCCGTGGTAGGGTGGGTAATCTTTACCTTGGCACCAGTCAGATGAGGAGCCTCCTTGGTATAGTAGGTATTCTCATCGCATACATCGATGGTGAGCTTACCTTCCTTGGTAGATACAGGCTCGATGCAGAACGGCAACGGCATGCCTTCGCCGTTGGCACAGTTGATGGCTATATTGCCCGTCACTGGCACGTTGAGCTGCATCTTGTCCGTAGGAGTCATGCGCAGGATAATCTCCGTGCTTTCGTCCTTGGCCAGAGATGGCATCTCCATCGGTGTTACCGACGAAATCCATGAAGGCAAGGCGAGGGAAATCTTTCCGGTTTCACCCTTGCCCACGTTGGTGATGGTAAACGGATAGTCTCTTGACTCGCCCTTCACCATGGTGGTGTTGATGCTGGCCACAGAAGCCTCAATCTTACCCGTCTTCACCCTACAGTAATAATATAAGGTGGCAGGCAGGATGGCTCCCTCGGCACTCTCGATGCAGAGTTCTATCTTCTCCCAGTCGCTGCCCTCGCTGGCTCCGCTAGGAGTAATGCTGAATGCAACGTCGGTACTCTCGCCACCCTTCAGCGTGGTGATGCCAGGAGTAGCGTTCACCGTGCAGTTATCCGGTTTGGAATTTACCTTTACCTTCAAGCCGGTCAGGGTCAGATTACCCGGATTACTGATGTTCAGCTTGCCCTGATAGACATCGCCCAGCGATGCCTCGCAGGTGATGGCATCATTGCTGGTTCGCTTGATGCCATAGATATCGAAGGAAGCCTGTTCCTCCGAGAGGTTGGCGCTAGGATAGCAGGCACCTACGGCAAAGTGGCCCGTCTGTCCGCTATATGGCTCGTAGCTTACCTCGAAGCTGCCGTCGTCCTGGGTCTGGGTAGTGATGGTATGGCGGTAACCGCCGTTCACGATATATACCTCCACGCTCTTCTGGGCGATGTCCTTACCCTTCGCCTTTCCGCTGATAACCACCTTTTCGCCAGGGGCATAGATGGCCTTGGCCACCTTGGTTTCCATGGAGATAGGTGCCACGGTAGCGATGTTGAGCACATCGGATGTGTTGTTGGTATAGAGAAGCTCCTTCACATCCTGACCATCGTTTACCACGGCATAGAGCTTATGCTCGCCCACGGTGGAAGGGAGGGTGATTTCGCGCATCATCGTGGTACTCTCGCCTGCGGCAAGGTTATCCTGCAGATAGGCTACATCGGCAGGAGTTGCGGCATTGTCGAAATAGAAACCTATCTTGGTCTGCTCAGGGAGCACATAACTTCCCTGGTTGGCAATGTTGAGGCTCAGTGTGGTCTTTCCGCCAGCCTCAATCTTATTTTCCTGACTGCTGATGGCCATGATGCGGGCATCAGGCAGGGTCTGGTCGCTGATGGTAAACCATACGCTGCTCTTGGCAAATCCCTCGCTTTCGGCTATGAGGGTTGCGGTGAGATCATCGCCAGTGGTATCGTTGCCCTTCGACTTCACAGTGAAGGTGGCTGAAGTTTCGCCTTCGGCTATCGTCACGGTCTTAGGGAATTCGATGGCTGCATCGTGGTTGCTGCTCAGATTCACGTCAAGTCGGCTCTTGCTATCGGTGTTTCTGCTGACGGTAAGAGTCATCTCTCCGCCTTCCTTCAACAGGGAGGAAGATGCACTGAAACTGAGCGCAGGACCGTCGTTGTCGTAGATGGTGAGCGGCACGGTGACCACTCCGCCCGATGTTCCCACATTGGCATTACAGCTGCATGAGGCGATGAACACGGCAGCAGTTACCTGATAGGTGCGTTCGCCATCCACCAGACTGTTGTCTATCGGACCCATGTTGAGGGTTACCTCCTTTACGCCCGGAGCCATCTCGATGGTCTGGCGGGCATAGTAAAGGTTGCCTTCTGAATTGTCGCTCAGCTTAACGGTCACCTTCTTGTCGATATTGTCTGTGCGGCTCAACTTGGCGCTTACCGAAAGCGGACCGTAGGCCTCAGAAATCGCAGTAGGGGTGAGTTCCAGCTGCAGGGTAGGAATGTCATCATCTACCAGGGTAGAGAGCAGGGTGCCATTCTCATATCCATCGGCTGATGCGGCAAAGGTTACAACCTTCTCTACATCAGGAATATCATCTTCCAGGGCTTCCACTTCCACATCCACAGAGGTTTTCCGGGCTGGGAGGATGATGTTTGCCGGAATCCTGAATCTTGATGGTAGGTCGCAGCTCAGGCTGATAGCCTTATCGGTGGCCGACTGGCGTTCGGCGGTAATGGTGAGGGGCAGCTTTCCGCCTTCCGTCACATCCTGCTGCTTGGTGCTCAGGGTGAGCTGTGGCTTGGTATCATCCGTCAGTTTGATGGCTGTGGTACCGGTAATGTAGTTGTTGCCATCGATGTTGACGGTGACGATGGAATCGTTGTCGAGTTTCTGGTTGGCGATGACCTTGGCATAGAAATAGGTAGCCGACTGTCCCTGAGGGATGGTTATTTCGGCTGGCAATTCTATGCGGGCATCTGCCGTCTGCGTAAGCTTGAAGGTTTCTGCCTGTGCCGTGCTTCCGCTTCGGATGAGCATCAACCTTACGTTTTGTGCGCTGGCTTCTTCTATGTGCGCAGCTGCAGGGTTAATGAAAAGCATGTTGGCAGTCTGCAGGGTTCCGCTGGTGGTAGCTTCGTTGTTGGCGAGCATCCAGTTAGGTTCGCTCGTGTTGCTGTATGGGCGCACCTTTACCCTGATGCGGGCGTTATCGCTAATGCCGAGTTCCATTGGGGTATCAAATTCGGCAGTTCTGCTGATGGTTCCGCCTGCGGCAAGCTTCTGCTCGTAGTCGATGGTTCCCAGCAGTTTGCTGAATTTACCATCGGCAGATTCTGCAAATACCTGTTCGCTCCATCCGGCTTCTGTAGAAAGGCCGCCTATGTTGCTAACCTGCCAGTTTACGCTTATCTTATTGTATGGCAGCAGGTTGGTGGCCTTGGTTTCTACCTGGCTCACTTCCAAATCAGGCGACTTGGCGATGTTTACCGAACCAGAAGTAAAACCAGTGGCGAGGTTCTTGCCCGATTTTTCGCCGATAACCACATCGGATAGGGTGATAGGAATCTTGTCACCCTCTTTCAGCGAGCTGGATGTGTTGAGCACTACGGTCATGATGCTGCCCGTTCGTCCTATGAACGCACGGTTTTGTGAAGAGAAGATCATGACCATATATTTATTCTCTCCTATAGGCTTCATGGTCAGCGAGTGGCCATCGGCACGTTCCGTGGTTCGGGCGGTCTCATAAGAGAAGGTGACGCCGTCTGCCGTGGTCATGGTGAACTGCACCGCCACGATATCGGCGGAGTTTTCCATGTTCACGGGCAGCGAAATCGACTTTCCCTGCGCCACGGTCACGTCTGGAATTTCCAACGTGTTCTTCTGTGCCCATGCCGATGCCACGAAGAGCATCAGCAGGCACAGGGTGGTGATGAAATGTCTTTGTTTCATATTACCAGAGTTTTTTATTTCTTGACAACTTTTCTAGTTCCCTTCTGGGTCTTCACGATGTTGATGCCCTTCTGCATCTTCTGCGTTCTGATGCCCTGGGTGTTGAAGATACCCATCTCGGCAGCATCATTGCTTTCGCTTATGCCATTGATACGGGTTACCGTACCATTGTGTGTGCCGGAAGAGATGGACTTGGCTTCCTCGTCTGCAAGGCTGATGCCGGTGATGGTAGCATTGCCCTCGTAGGTTCCTATCAGTGTTTCGCCAACAGGCAAGGTGTTACCCGACAGAGAGTAAGCTACGAGCGAACTTCCTTCTGTGGCCTGCTCCATTCCCAACTGCTTCAGGTTCCAGTTGATGTGTCCGGAAGCTGCAATGCTGAGAGCTGCCACCGGTACTTCTGTGTTGAGGAAGATCTTGCCATCACGCAGGTAGATGCCAGCCTGTGCTGATGTATTTGTATTCTGCTGGCTATCAGAATATTCTGAATATTCAACATTTTCAGCATAGCTTCGAGAAGCATCGTGCTTTCTGGCAGCAGAAGCGGCTTTGCCTAACATGATATTGACGGTGCAAACCACATCCTGCACGTTGATGATTTCATCCTTATAGGTATCAGCAGCCGTAAAGTTGAACGGCTTGTAGTTATATTCGCCGAAGGCATAGAGAATGGTGGTCTGCAGGTCGGTTGCATCGATGCCAGGTGCAAAGTTGGCATCGCCCTGCTGGAAGATATACTTCAGCTTCAGGTTGCTTCCCTCGATGCTCTGGCCCCAATCATTGTTGAGTTTTACGGCTGTAAGCGTATCGCCGCTCTCGCCGCAGTATTCAAATGGAGTGGTGATGTATGGCACGGAGAGTTTTCCGTTCTTGTAAATCACGTGCATGCCCCACTTGCTGTACCAGTAGTCTGAATCCGACTGCGTAATCAGGAAGCCAATCTCCGATGTGTTGTATCCTTGCTTCTCATGGTCGTAGGCAAGGATGGTAGGCAACTGCGGAATGATGGCATTGATATTGAAATGAGAACCATCTACGGTGATGGTCTTGTCGATGGCCTGGTTGCTGATGTTGAGCTGCTTGATGGAAGCAGGCAACGTAGGCAATACATCTGTGAAGCCATTGTAGCTGGCATCGAGTGTAGTCAATGCCGGAAGCGTTCTTCCCAAGACACCCAGATTTCCCTTGAATCTGTTATGCGAAATGTTGAGGCTTTCCAGTTTCGGGAGAACAAAAGCAGTGGCAGGAAGATTACCCGCCAATTGCTGATTGCTCAGGTCGAGTGCTTTTACGTGTCCTTTTTCCAGGGTCACGCCCTTCAGTTGGGAAGCACTCTTTTCGCCCTGGCTCATATCCCAGGGTTCCTTCCATCCCATCTTGATGAGGGTGGCATTGAGCACGGTGAGGAGTTTCCACTCCTGAGCATCCATCTGGTAGATGGTGAAGGAGCCGATTCTTTCCTTTGGCTTACCATAATAATATGCACCATCCTTGATTTCCATAAAGATATCGTAGGTACCTTCTTCTTGTGGTATAACCTGGCTGCTGTCGGCTGCGCCTTGCAGTGTATAGGTGAAGAGAATATCACCCATTCCTTCGCTCTTGGTGGCCAGTGCCAGATGCTGCTGGCCATCATAGGTAATATCAGAATCCGGGAGTTCTACATGATAGAGATCTTCTGGAAGCTTTGCCTTATCGATGGTAAACTGCTTGGTAAAGGTTCCCGTGTAATCGCCTATTCCGCTCACGGTGAGTGTGGCAGTACCGGGATAGTTATTGTTGGAATATTCTGCCCAGTAATCTATGCGGTCTCTTAACTGGCTGTATGCCTGGTTCGTGAACTTCCAAGCCGGCGTGATGGACTGTGCATGATAGAAGAAGTAAACGGTGTCTGTATCCATTTCGATGTCACCCTCCAGCTGTGCCGGATTGATGGTAAACTCATGGTATTTAGAACCGATGGTATATGGGAAAACGCCTTCAACCAGGAAGTTAGCCTTTCCGGCATGCACGTTGTTATGATAGTTCACAGCCACATACTGCTCCTTAGGCAGGGAAGAGGTGATTTCCTGCTGGTAGATGGAATCACCGGTAAAGGTATAGTCCTTGATGCCAGTGAATTCGTAGGCAGAAATATCGGCGTACTCGATAGGGGCGAGTAGGGTGGTATTGCCCACATTATCTACGGTTCTGAACCGGATGGTATGCTTGGCCTTGCCAGGAACGAAGTTGACGGTGAGGGTGGCAGAGAACTTGCTTCCCGAAGCCAGGTTATCCGTCAGGGCAGTCCATTCCTCGCTGTCTTCTACGGCATATTCTATCTTTCCGTCGAGTCCGGCAGGACTTTCATATTCGCCATCCAGGGTGAGGCGGTGAGGCCGGTACAGATTATTCCAGTTGGTAGGGTCATCCGGTGTGGCAACGAACGAGGAGTTTGGCTCCAGGTTTACATCTCCTACACCAATGAGATTGGAGAAGGTAACGGTTTCGCCTGCTGCTTTCTGGGCATAGCATGGCATCATGCTCGTGGATAAGCATGCCATACTTACCGCAATAAGGCTATTGCGAATGTGCACATACTGTTTTTCAATGCACGATTTTTGCAAGTACAGTCTTTTCATAAGCCTTGTTGTTTTTATATTGATGAATGTAAATAACTGCATTTTGTCTTGCAAAGATACGGTTTTAATCACCAAACTATGTCAATATTTTAAAAAAAATAAAGTCGATGTCAAATTTTGTACTTAAACGTAAATATATGTGTTTAAACGTAATATAGATGCAGGGTAGACGGGATAGTTAATTGCATTTGTAGTGTGAATTTATTGTATTTGTCTTAAAATACATTAAATGTTAGATGAAGATGCTAATTAGTGACATAAATCTATTAATTTTGCAGAATAAATAACATTTTATGCTTATGAAGAGAGTATTACTTACTTTTATGGCTGCTGCCGCAACCGTTGCCGCAACAGCACAAGACATTTACAAGACAGATTTCTCTACGGAGGAAGAATTCCAGAAATGGACGGTTATCGATGCCAACGGAGATAACGCTACCTGGAAATTCGATGCCGAGGGCAGTCAGTCACACGTTTATTACCCTTATTCGGCTACGAACCAAGCCGACGACTGGCTGGTTTCTCCTGCCATCACCCCAAAGAAAACGGGTAACCTGCTGGTGAAATATACCACCTATGGTACCAGCTATGGTGAGAGAATCGAGGTGCGTACAGGTTCCAAGCCAACCGTCAGTGCCTTGAAGAAACTTCAGAATCTCAACGATGCTGTCAAGGGTCAGGCTACCACAGAATCATTCATCTACAGTGCCACGGAAGGCGAGCCTTTCTATGTAGGATTCCGTTGCTTCAGTCCTGCCGACCAGTGGAAGTTCTATATGTGCGACTTCAGTGTTTCTGAAATCGACAAGGCAATCGATTTGCAGGCCACCGACCTGCTTACCCCTCAAACAGGTGATAATCTTACGGATGCCGAAACCGTGAAGATTAGAGTTGCCAATATCGGCTTCGATGCCAGCAAGAACTTCAAGGTAGCTTATCAGATTGACGGCCGTGAGCCAGTGGTAGAGGATGTGAATGCCACCCTGGAGGCTGGCGAGAGCATGGAATATACCTTCAATACCAAGGCAGATTTCTCTGAGCCACGCCACAACTACAAAGTCAAGGTATACTCCATCGATGCAGATGATTACAACATGGCCAACGATACCTGCCAGGTAGCCGTGCGCCACAATGGTGCCCTCACTCCTCCATGCACATGGGGATTTGAGCCTAATGAGGACAATGTGCAGTTTAAATACTACAACCTCAATGAGGATGATGGCAACTGGACCCTGTATTCAAGCCTTTGGATGAACATGGCACGCACAGGCGTAACCTGTCTTGCCTATAATTATAATAAGGAGAACAATGCCAACGACTGGGCTGTTCTCGACCCAGTGAAGGTAGAGGCTGGCTACTACGTATTGCGCTACTGGTATTCCGGTTCCGACGGACATACCGAGAAGTTGGGCGTATATTATGGTAATGGCAATACCCCTGCCGATATGACCAGCAAGATTGATGAGCAGACCATCCAGCTGGGTGCTTACCAGGAAGCGTTCAAGGTAATCAAGTTCGACAAGCCACAGACCATCTATCTGGGCTTCTATGCCTTCAGCGACAAGGATGAGAACTGGCTCACCATCGACGATGTACAGTTCTACAAGGCATCCAGCGATGCATCCGACCTGGGTATCAACAGTATTTCCAAGCCATACGATTATGCCCGCACTCCTAACGACAAGAATGTGGAGTTCGAGGTTCAGAATGTAGGTATCAAGGATGCAGAGGGTAAGGCCATCATCTCTGTAGATGGTGAGGTGAAGAAGGAAATCGCCCTCGATATGAAGGCGCAGAAGATCACTTCTTTCACAGCCGAGGATGTCATTGCAGGATTGCCACAGGGCAAGCACAAGCTGAAGATTGAGATTCAGAGTGCTGATGACAGCTCTACTGATAACAACGTGATTGAGAAGGAGTTTGTATCACTCGTCACACCAGCCATCCTCTATGATTTCGAGGATGCGAAGATTCCTGAGGACTTCAGCTTCTATGTAGGCGACAAGGGTACCGTAAACCCTAATGCCGGTGAAGAGTTCAACGAGCAGGGCTGGGGTATCTTCAACCTTGGCAAGCACGAGATGCTGGGCGAACACCTTCTGGCAGGTACATCCTGGCTTGATGGCGCGACACCAGACCGCTGGATTATTCTTCCACAGGTGAAGGTTACCGATGAGAACACCTATTTTGCATGGGATGCGAACTCATTCAACGCTTATGGCAACCTGGATAGCTATAATGTGAAGGTTTCAGATGGTTCTACCAATCCTGCAGATTACTGGTATACTTCTGAGGCAAAGATTTCCAACGAGAACACTACTCCAAAGACTCGTGGTATCAGCCTTGGCAAGTACAATGGTAAGAATATCGCCGTGGCCTTCAACATTGTTTCCAAGAAGGGTGAGGCACTCTGCCTCGACAACCTCGGATTCTATGGTGGAATAGAGAAGGTAGCCACAGGTATCAAGGATATTACCAATGATGCCAGCGAGGTGATTGCCTTCGACAGCAACAGTTTCGCTGCAGCCGGTGCCGCATCTATCAGCATTGTTGATGTAAGCGGCAGAACAGTGATGCATGCAAATGGCAATGAGGCAAGCATCTCTTCATTGCAATCGGGTGTCTATGCCGCAGTTGTCAACTATGGCAACGGCAAGACCAGAACCATGAAGTTTGTGAAGAAATAAATAGAAGATAAATGAAATCAAGAAACGGCATCAGGAACCCCTGATGCCGTTTCTATTTCTTATTCATTTCCAAAATAACGTTAAAAACCATTAAGAACTTTCCAAAAATACATAATTAATTGTGTATCATGACTTTTTGTCCTTACCTTTGCAAGGTTATAGAAGATTATTCAATAATATTTGGAATAAATATACGATTTTAAATGAATAAAAAGCGATTCTTGCTGGGGGCAATCACTGCCACCCTGATTGGAAGTTCTTGCTATGCCATCTCCATGGAAGCTGCACCGGAGATGGGACTGTTCAAGAAGAAAAAGAAAAAAACAGAGCAACCTATATCGGATTATAAGAAAATAGTAGGCAGCGACTCTGTGAATGTACGAGGAGTCATGAATGTAGTAAAGAAGGAACAGGATTTCTACCTTGAAATGCCTACCAAACTGATGGGGAGAGTGTTCCTCGTTTCCAACAAACTGCAGCGTGTGCCTTCCGAACTCAACGAGGCAGGCGTAAACCGTGGTATCAACTACGAAAACCAGTGTATCCGTTTTGAATGGAATCAGGATAAAAAGACCGTTTTTGTGCGCCAGCAGCGCCTTACTCCCGAAGTGGATTCCAAGGATGCCATGGCGGCATCCGTAGAAAGCAATTACATTGATCCGCTCATCGCAAGCCTCAAGGTAGAGGCGGTGGCCAAGGATTCTTCCACCGTCATCTTCAAGGTGAACGACCTCTTCAACGGAAAGAAGACTTATCTCAATGATGTGTTCAACCTCATCAATCTCGGCACTTCAGCCGATTCCGATTTGTCACGCATCATCGATATCAAGGCTTTCAGCAACAATATCACCGCAACATCTGAACTTACCACCGTGGTACACGAGGGTAAGAGCAAGACCAATATCACCGTAGAGGTAAGCAGTTCGCTGGTCCTCCTTCCTGAAACCCCGATGGTGGCACGCAAGGAAAACCAGCGCGTGGGCTATTTCACCACCAGCCGATTGCAGTATGGCGACCATCAGCAGGAAGTGTCCCGCAACAATTATATCACCCGCTGGCGCCTGGAACCTAAGGATGAGCAGGCCTATCTGCGTGGCGAACTGGTAGAGCCTAAGAAGCCTATCGTCTTCTACATAGACCCAGCCGTGCCGGAGTTCCTGCGCCCTTATATCAAGAGAGGTATGACCGACTGGAACGCAGCGTTCGAGAAGGCAGGATTCAAGAATGCCGTACTGGTGTTCGACCTCACCGACAGCATTGCTGCCGAAGGCGACGACATGAAGTATTCTGTGCTGACCTACGATGCTTCAGAGAAGGCGAACGCCATGGGTCCTTCCGTCATCGACCCTCGAACAGGCGAGATTCTGGAGGCAGACATCATCTGGTGGCACAACGTGAAGTCGCTCCTGCGCGAATGGATCATGGTGCAGACAGGAGCCTACAACAAGGAGGCACGCCAGTATGAATTGCCAGAGGCCTTGATAGGCGATGCAGCCCGATTCGTAGCCTGCCATGAGGTGGGCCACTCGCTCGGATTGCGCCACAACATGATAGCATCCAATGCATACCCTACGGATTCCCTCCGTTCCAAGTCGTTCACCGACTATGTATGCGGCACTGCAGCATCCATCATGGACTATGCCCGTTTCAACTATGTGGCACAGCCGGGAGATGGCATCCAGCAGATTTCTCCGCAAATAGGTCCTTACGACCTGATGGCGATAGAGTGGGGTTACCGCTGGTTCCCGGATGAGAAGAAGGCCGCTTCAGCACAGCAGGATTTCCTGAAGAAGCACAGCGGAAAGGAATTCAGATACAGCGAGACGCAGAGCCAGCGCACCGCCATCGACCCACGTTCCCTGAGCGAGGATTTGGGCGATGACGCCATGAAGTCGGCTGCCTATGGCATCGCCAACCTGAAGCGCGTGATGCCTAACATCATCAATTGGACCCGCACAGGCGAACCGGGTCAGACCTACGATGAGGCATCGAAGCTCTATCAGGGCGTCATCTTCCAGTGGAGTCTCTACCTCTACCATGTACTCGCCAATGTGGGCGGTATGTACATCGACAACACCACCATCGACGATGGAAAGCCAACCTTCACCTTCGTGGAGAAGGATAAGCAGAAGCGAGCCGTGCAGTTCCTCATCGACGAGGTGTTCACCTGTCCGAAGTGGCTCTTCAGAAGCGAGCTCAACAAGTATACCTTCATCAACAAGAATACGCCGCTGGGCGTGCAGGAGCAGTCGCCAGACTATGCACTGCAGAACCAGCAGAGCTACATGCTCTGGGATATGCTCGACAACAGCCGCATCATGCGCATGTTTGTCAACGAGCAGAACAACGGCAAGAATGCATTCACTGCCGTAGAGATGATGGATATGCTGCATAAGCATTTCTTCGGCAAGACCCTGGCAGGCAAGTCGCTCAGCGTAGACGACCGCCAGTTGCAGAAGAACTTCGTGGATGCGCTCATCACGGCTGCCGCTCAGCAGGAGGGCGTGAAGATCAACAAGAAGATTTTCGATTCCCCAGCCATCATCGACTCGCCAGATTTCAACATGCCATGCCATAGCCTCAGTTCGGCTCCCCGCACCATCGACATGGGCGGCACCCAGACGGCACGCGTGAGCGATGCCATCAGCGTGAAGCGTGGCGAACTCGTGAGAATCCTCAACCTGCTGAAGGGCAAGCGCCGTTCGGGCGATACTGCCACCCAGTTCCACTACGAGGACGTGATCATGAGAATCCAGACGGCTTTAGGTCAGGAGATTAGATAATTTATAATTAACAATTTATGATTGATAATTAAGGGATTAAGTAATTAAGGTAAACAAAAAAATAGAGAGATTGTATATGAGAATGAGAACATTCATGCTTTTGCTCATGGTTTTCGCCATGAACATGCTCTCAGCACAGGAGCGCACCATCACGGGTATCGTGGTGGATGGCAGCATGGGCGACGACCCGCTGCCAGGCGCTACCATCTCTGTGGTGAGAGGACCGAATAAGAAGGTGTCACATGGCACCGTGACCGACTACGAAGGCAAGTTCACCCTCAAGGTGGATGCCCAGGATAAGTCGTTCTCCGTAAGATTCATGGGATTCGAAACCAAGGATGTCAACATCGAACCAGGAAAAAACGACTATAAGGTGGTTTTGGAATCTGACGCCAAGCAGATTGGCGAGGTGGTGGTGACGGGTTATCAGGAACTGGACCGACGCAAGCTGACTTCGGCGGTAACCACCCTGAAAATCAGCGATGAGAAAATCGGTGCCGTCAACAACATCGACCAGGCACTTGCCGGACAGATTGCCGGACTTTCTTCCATCACCTCTTCGGGTGCTCCTGGTGCGCCGGTAAAGATCCGCATCCGCGGTACCGCTTCCATCAACGGTACCCAGGAACCGCTGTGGGTGCTCGATGGTATCCCGATGGATGGCACCGACATCCCAAGCATGGAGGATCTGAAGGATATCGACAATATCTACCAGACTTCCATCGCCGGATTGAATCCATCCGACATCGACAACATCACCGTGCTCAAGGATGCTGCAGCCACTGCCATCTACGGTGCGAGAGCAGCCAATGGTGTCATCGTCATCACCACCAAGAAGGGACGTGCGGGAGCACCGGTCATCAACTTCTCGGGCAAGATGACCTTCATGCCTAAGACGGATATCGACCGACTCAACCTGCTCAACAGCAATGAGAAGGTAGACCTGGAACTCGGTCTGCTGGCATCTGATTACACCTATCGCCAGAACAAGGGTGGGGTAGCAGGCATCCTCAGCAGCCTGGGCGAAACCAACGCCTACAAGGCAGGCGGATGGAATGCGCTGAGCCAGACAGCCCAGAACCAGATTAACCAGCTCCGCAACACCAATACCGACTGGAATGATATCCTCTTCCGCAATGCACTCACCCAGGAGTACAACCTCGGCATCTCGGGTGGCGGCGACAAGAGCGATTACTATACATCCGTGGGCTATACCGACGAGCAGGGTAACGTGAAGGGCGTGGGAAACACCCGATACAACATCACCCTGAAGACCAACTACCAGGTGAACAAACTCCTCAAGGTGGGCGCTTCCGTATATGCCAACGAGCGTAAGCAGAATATCTATCTCACTGATAGCAATGGCTTTACCAACCCTGTATATTATTCCCGATTGGCAAACCCATACTTCACTCCATACGATGAGAACGGTAACTACAACTACGATACCAACGTGCAGGGCAAGGAGGATTCCTCGCTCAACTTCAATATCTTCGAGGAGAGAGCCAATGCCAACACCAAGCGCCGCGACCGTTCGATGATGGCAATTCTCAATGCCGAGCTGCGCCTCACCGACTATCTGAAGATTACCTCGCAGTTTGGCTTGCAGGAGGATTCCTATTCCCTGAGCAAATATGCCAACGAGAACACCTATGCCATGCGCAAGGAGAAACTCTTCACAGAATACCAGGGTGCCGACGGCGTGAAGAAGAGCTTCCTGCCGGATGGAGGTATGCACAAGACCACGGAGTATCACAACCGCCAGTGGACCTGGAAGGCGATGGCTGAATTCGTGAAGACCTTCAACCGCATCCACGATGTCAACTTCATGTTGGGTACCGAGGTTCGCCACGCCAAGTCGAACTCCATCTACAGCGTGGCTTACGGCTATGACTCCCGCACCCTCACCACCCAGCCGGTCATCTTCCCTAGCCAGACCTGGGCAGATTCCTATCCGCTGCATCAGGAGACAGAGTCGGAGAATGCCTACGTATCCTGGTATGCCACAGGTTCTTATTCGCTTCTCAACCGCTATACCATCGGTGGAAGCGTTCGTTTCGACGGTTCAGACGTCTTCGGCGTAGCCAAGAAATACCGTTATCTGCCTCTCTACTCCGTGAGTGGACTCTGGAGAGCGAAGGAGGAAAATTGGCTCAAGGACGTGAAGTGGATGGACAACCTCTGCCTCCGTGCCTCTTACGGTTTGCAGGGTAACATCGACAAGAATACCTCACCTTATTTGATAGGTATACTGAAGAAGGGCACCATCCTGCCAGGCATCAGCGAAGACATCATCAACAGCGAGACCGCTCCTAACCCTAACCTGAAATGGGAGAAGACGGAGAACGTGAACGCCGGAATCGATTTCGCCGTATTGCACAATGCCATCACCCTCTCTGTAGACTACTACTATCGCCACAGCACCGACCTCATCGGTCTGAAGATGCTGCCGCTGGAGAGTGGATTCTCTTCTACCACCATCAACTGGGCGAGCATGAACAACAAGGGTGTGGAGATTGCCCTAGGCACCAGAAACATCCATACCAAGGATTTCAACTGGACCACCAATCTCAACATCGGTTACAACGAGAACAAGGTGATTCAGGAAACCGTGGCTCAGAATGCCACCTATCCTGGCCGTGAAGGTTATCCTGTGGGCGCACTCTTCGCCTATAAGACAGCCGGACTCGATGCCGACGGTTATCCTCTCTTCGTCAACAAGAATGGCGAGAAGGTATCTGCCACCGAGTTCCTGAAGCTTAATGCCCATGGCGCCAGCACCCTCACCGCCGAGGAGCAGCGCAACCTGTATACCTACATGGGCAGCACCGATCCAAAGTGGACGGGTGGTTTCATCAACACCTTCGATTACAGGAACTGGCAGTTGGGCATCAACTTCACCTTCAACTTCGGCATGAAGGTGCGCGTGCAGCCTAGCTACTCACCAGCCAATTATGACAGGGGCTTGAACGTGAACCGCGACATTCTGAACCGATGGACGGCAGATAACACCAGCGGCAGTTTCACCAAACTGATGGTCAGCACCGAGCGCCCACGCGAGTACGTGCAGTATAACGAGTACAACCTCTACAGCATGCTCGATACCTGGGTGAAGGATTGCAACTACGCCCGCCTTCAGAGCCTGCGCCTGGGATACAAGTTGCCAACCCAGTGGCTGAGCCGCATCGGCGTGAAGAGTGCATCCCTCTCTCTTGAGGCACGCAATCTGCTCGTCATCGCCAGCAACTACGATAACTATCTGGACCCGGAGACGATGGGCAACCCATACGCGCAGCCTATCCCGAAGAGTTTCATATTTGGCGTAAACGTAAATTTCTAAAAGAATGAAGACAATGAAAAGAAGATATTTGATGGGCATCGTCATGATGTTGGCGATGATAGGATTCACCAGTTGCGATGATTTCCTCGACATCACCCCAACCGGAAAGGTGATAGCCAAGACGGGCAAGGAATACAGAGCCTTGCTCACCTACGAATACAAGAATTTCCCGGAAGACCGTGGACTCGCCACCCTGCGAAGCGACGAGATGACCCTAAGCAAGGCATCCACATCTACCGAGGATTACGATTCTTACTTCGACATCTGGGCATGGAACGACCTCAACCAGCAGAGCACCACGGCTTCTTTCGGCTGGCGCCGTTACTATCATGCCATCTACATCGCCAACTACATCATCGAGAATCAGACCAAGATTACCGAGGCTACACAGGATGAAATCAGTCAGCTGGTGGGCGAGGCCTATATGATGAGAGCCTACTGCCACTTCCTGCTCGTCAATCTCTATGCCGATGCCTATACCCATTGCAATCCGGCTACCACCCGCGGCATCCCGCTCTCGCTGGAGGCAAATGTCAACAACGTGCTCACCTGCAGCAGCGTGGAACAGGTTTACCAGCAGGTGATTGCCGACATCAAGGAGGCTAAGACCCGTCTGAAGGTGGCAGTCTGGGACGAGGGCTACACCTACCGATTCAACCAGATTTCTGCCGATGCTCTGCTGGCGAGAGTCTATCTCTACAAGGGTGACTGGCAGAATGCACTGGCAGAAGCTAAGGTGGTGATGGAGAAGCATGGCGAACTGGAAGATCTGACCGATTCCAAGGTATTGCCAAACTACTACAAGTCGGTGGAGAGCATCGTTGCCCTGGAGCAGGTGATGACTTCCGGCTATGTGAAGATGGGCGTACCTAACAAGGCACTGGTTGATACCTATCGCACGGGCGACAAGCGCAAGGCGCTCTATTTCAAGGCACAGACCGCCAGCGTATACAGTCTGATTAAATATGGCGACAAGGGCAACGACGGCTATCGCTGCTCCTTCCGTTCTGCCGAGGCCTACCTCATTGCTGCCGAAGCTGCAGCCCAGAATGCAGCTGACAACGCCGCAGCCGATGATGCTAATCTGGTTGAGGCTCGCACCTATCTCAAGGCGCTGATGGCAAAGCGATATGCAGCAGCTAAATACAACCAGTATGCAGCCGAGCTTGATACCATGCAGAAGGCGGACTTGCTCAATGCCATCTACAACGAGCGCACCTGCGAACTTGCCTTCGAGGGCCATCGCTGGTTCGACCTCCGCCGTACCACCCGTCAGCAGTTGAGCAAGACCTACGGTGAGAATAGCTATGTACTTGAAGCCAACGATTCCCGGTATACCCTCCGCTTCCCAATCGAGGCTGTAGAGGCGAATCCGAATATCGAGAAATGGGAGGGCAAGTAAAATAATTGTTTCACATAAAAATTAATTGATTATGAGAAGATTTACATTTTCAATGATGCTGGCGCTGGCAACGGTTGCTGCCAATGCCAAGGATGTGTTGGATGCTCCAACCTGGACAGACAACCTCACCACCACAGCGGAAACCAAGGATTTGACCCGTGCTGCTGCCATGGCAGTTGACAACGAGGGTAACTCCATCGTAACCGGTAGCTTTACCAAGGATCTGGAGTTTGCTGCCAGCTATCTGGAGCCAGTGGCCAACAGTGCCTTCATTGCCAAGTACGATAAGGCTGGTGCCAAGAAGTGGGCTGCCGGTCTGGCTGGTGCTGCCACCGTCACCACAGTGGCTACCGATGCCGAGGGCAACGTTTATGCTGCCGGCGTATTTGCAGATAATGTAGCTATCAAGGATGCCAGCGGCGATACCAAGGCTACCATTACCGGTATAGCCGACAAGGTAGATAAGGTTTCCGGCTTCATCGTGAAGTACGACAAGCAGGGTGCGTATGTAGCTTCCAAGACCATTCTTGCCGAGAGCAATCCGGAGATTGCAGCCTTGGATGAGTTTGGCATGCTGAGCCCTTTTTTCACAGCCAAGAAACTGGTAGTTGATGGCAACAAGCTCTATCTTTCTGCCTCTTACAAGGGCAATGTAGCCTTGGATGGTGTTACCCTGCAGGGTAAATATGCATGTTCAGAGGGCTGGTTGTATAGTGATGAAACCACCATGTGCGTGCTCTCTTTCGATACAGCCGACCTGGCAAATGCCAGCATCGTTTCTGTGCTTGGCGCTACAAAGCAGTTGACAAATGAGGCTACCTACAATACAGAAGACGTTAACTTCGCCATCAACGACGGCAAGATTTACGTAGCTTACGTAGCATCCGGTAAGGATATGACCCTTACTGCTGCCGGCAAGGATACCAAGATAGAGACAGCCTATGAAGCGAGTGCTACTGAGCATGCCTACGTATTGGCAGCCATCGATGGCGACCAGGTAACTACCCAGGTTTATCATTCTGTAGCCACAGATAATTCCAACACTCTGAACACCATCGACGAGATGGCCTATCAGAAAGGCAAGCTCTATCTGGCAGGTTCCTTCAACCAGGCACTTCCTTTCGACAACACCATCTCTTATCTGGGAGGTTGCGATGCCTACGCAGCCTGTCTGGATGCAGCAAGTCTCAACAAGAACTGGGCAGTAGCCAGTGCTTTCGACGAGGGTGATGCCAAGCACAAGGCAGAAATTATCAGCGGTATGCTGGTTGATGAGGATGAAGTCACTCTGGTAGGTTGGGTAGAGAATACTAAAGACCGCACCATCGAGGCTCCTCTGGGCTATCAGATCAATACCAAGACCCCAGCCATGCAGAAGGGTGAGCAGGTGCTGATTACATCCGTAGCCGAGAACGGCAACTATGCACTTTATCAGACAGATAATGTGAAGGGTAGTGATGAGGACAAGACCACTGAAGGCACTTACTCATACATCTTCTATAACAATGCAGAGTCATCAGGCATCAGCAAGGTTCTTGCCGACGACAACACCATCGATTGGGATGGCAATGAGGTAACACTCGCCAAGTCAGCCGACATCACGGTTTATACAGCCGCAGGTGCAGCAGTGAAGTCAGCCAAGAACGTGAAGTCATTGTCTCTCGCCGATGCAGCTCATGGCATCTACCTGGTAAAGGTAGGCAAGCAGGCATTGAAGATTGTGAAGTAACTTTCGCCGGAAAGTAATATAATAAAAAATGGCATTAGAATAGGAGCTTTTCCATATTCTAATGCCATTTATTTGTTTTCAATCATTTATTTCCATGAAAATACGCAAATATTTTTGTTCGAATCATATTTTTTTGTATTTTTGCAACGGAAAGGTCTCTCTTGTGTCCAGGCAAGGACACTCTTTGGGGGTGGTGCCCGGCAAATCCCGATGCCCTAGAAATTCGGCTTTCGGAAAAAGCCTCATCAGAACAGCAACCAGTTCACAGATTCTGGAATACTGCTCCGGAGTCAGGGTGTTGGAAGGTCTCCCTTCCTCATCCAGACCGCCCTCATAGCAGATGCCGATAGAACATCGGTTATAGGGGCGGGCATGAGCACCCACCTCCAGCAGGAGACGGTGTTGCGTGCAACTGCCGTCCTTCCTCACATAGAAGTGGTAGCCGATGTCACGAAAACCGCGAGCCAGATGGTCACGCCGCAACTGCTCCACCGGATAATCCTGATTGCACCTCGTAGCAGAACAATGCAGCACAAGGTACTTCACTGACTTGGGCGACATCATAAGTCGTCCGCCCTCCACGCTGGCAAGGAGGGTCCGCTCATTGCGAACCATCTCCCCGCCAATCGTCATAGGAAACTGATCCTTAGTCATAGGCTCATCTTGTAGTTAAGGAATTAGTAGTTCATCAATAGGGCGCATGAACTCACACCCAGTGCCGTGAGAGCAGCAATCAGCGCTTGCAGCACGGCATACAGCACACTGGTCCAGGAAATCTTCCTGTTATGAACATCATTCAGATTCATAGGCAGTTATGGATTTTCCGGTTAGAGAGTAATGTGCTCGTTGCCGCCTGAGCTCTCGCCACCCTGGTCGGTATTGCCACCCTGGTCGGTGTCTCCAGTGCCGCCCGTATTGCCCGAACCGCCTGCGCCCTGGGTGTTATCGTCCGATCCCGGGTTCTTGTCCTCGCCGGTAGAACCGCCGCCATCAGAATCACCTGGTGTCTTGCTCTTCTTCTCGTCATCGTAATTCACGAGTTCGATGTTGTCAGGAACCAGGTTATAGACACGGCTTCCGTTCTTGAGCAGGCTATACGCAGGACGGAAGGAAGGGATGAGGCTCTTCACGAGCTTAGCGTTGGCATTCTTCTCGTCCTCCACGGCACCGCTGGTGATGAAGCGGAGGTAAAGCTTGCCGAAGCCGAGCAGCTCGATGTCGTAACCCTTCTTCAGGTTCTCCTTCACATAGTAGGCATAGCGGTCGAGCACAGCCTTTACGTCGGCAGGAGTAGCGGTAGACTCCATGGAAATCTGCTTGGCTACTTCATCGGTGGTCAGCGTACCGTAGCTGTAAGGTCGAACGCTGTAGAGTGTCTTACCATTCTTAGGTCCCATGTGGACCACTGTCTTTAAAACTTTGTAACTCTTACTCATAAAACAAACTGTTAAAAGGTTAATAATTAAGTTTTTGTCTGATTGACGTTGCAAAGATACAACAAAAAAAGAGCAAAGTCAAGTGCGTTTACTATTCATTCTGTTTGGTTTACTTCTGATTCACTGCTCGTTTACAGAACTAAAAAATAATGGATATGCTAGTAGAAAAAGAAGCCGGAATCGAGACTCCGTTATTGAAGCTCCGCCAGGAAGAGCTTCATCTTGCTATATATATTAATAATGTGGAGACCTTGGAGGAGTATGTTGCCAAGCTCTCTGTATGTGTCAGTGCCCGTGAGCTGGCCCTGGTGGTTGATGCCATGGTGTGGGATTCATCCGTGAAGGTGGATCGCGATACGGCGGTGATGCAGGAGTTCATCCGTGTTCTTCTTCCGCTTGCTCCCCATGTCACCACCGGCATCAACAATATCCGCAAGCAGATCAACAATCTGCTGTGCAAGTCGAGATAGGTGAGGGGGAGCAGGAAAAGAAATATGTGGAATTGGTATATCACACTACCACCTCATACAATTTCTTGTCTCCTATCACCACCTCATGCAAACCAGGCTGTTTGTTCTTGTTGAAGCAGAAACTGAGCATATAGCCTGTCTGCAAATGGTAATAGTCGAGATATTCGCTGAGTTGTAGCTCGCCTCGCTCATTGTAGGCTTCGCCTCGCCAGATCTTCAGCTCCACCACATATTGCTGACCCAGATAGTCTACGATGACATCAGTACGAGTCAAGTCGCGAGTCATGCACAAAACGAGGCTTGTCATACTCACCTTGCTGATAGATGGAAGTATCCTTGGCATTGGAAATAAAGAGATTATAAAGCCAAGTCTCGAAGATACGGCAATAAATAAGGGTAGCACCTTGGTACTCCTTGACAAAATTAAACATGATAGCGATATTGAGGTCCCTGTCCCAGGTAAGACCACCCTCATCCATGATTTGACAGATGCGGCTCACCAAGAATGGATAACCCGAAGTATAGTCATAAATCATCTGACCTACGAAATGTTCATCGAAACTAATATGATGGTCTGCCTTATATTCTGCCAGCATCCCTGCGATGCCATCGGCAGGTAGGCTCATGTTAGCATCAAAAGTCACAGCAATGTTCCAAGGCGAATTGTACTGATGCTGCTCTTCCGGACGGAGTTTCAATTTCAAGTTCTTGACATCATAGACACCTGCGAGGATAACCGACTGGAAGGTAGGGCGTTCATCACGCTTCAGGTACATGTTGCGGAGAAGTCCCAGGAAATGAATGAACTCTATGTGATTGCCCGCAGCATCCACTTCATCTATCAAAAGAACTATCTTATCTGTTTTTGACATTTTAGAAACCGTTCTGTTAAAAGACAGACTGTCCATCTTCTTGTCTTCACTCGAAACAGATAGCTTGAGGACTTCTTTAGAAGAATCGGACAAATTCTGAACCTCATCCCATTCCACACTATCATTCATCAGCAACAAGGATGCAAACATTAGGGTCTCATCACTCCTGAATGCACTATCTCCAAGCCCCTCGAAGCTCAAGGAGAACACAGCATACCCTTCTCCCTCAAGCTTTTTCTTGAGGAGAGCCAAAGTCGTGGTCTTGCCATACTGGCGGCCTCTGTTGATGCAAAAGAAATTGCCACGGCGCACCAATTTGGCAGCAGCCTCCACCTGACGGCTGATGTCAACCATATAGTGCATGGATGGGATGCACTTACCTGTCGTATTGAATACCTTCATATCGCTTGATGTTATGTCTTAATACTATATAAATCGCCTATTCGATTACCTTTTGCAAAAATAATGCTTTTTAGCGAGAAAAAGCCAAAAAAGAATAACTTTTTTCAGGATTAACGACAAATGGCATCAGAATTAAGGATGATATCCTGATTCTAATGCCATTTTTGCAGTTAAAATTGCCTAAAATAATCTTTCAACCACTTATGATTACAAATCCTCCGTGGCACATTAATATTTTTCCCCAACCAACTAGAGTAAGTAGGTTGGGGGGATATATATAATGTCTTAATGATGATTGAGTATTATCCATTGTCCGTTTTTATCACTTCCGCTGCGTGAAATATAACCTTTCTTTCTTAACGAAGTTAGCTCTCTTTTTAGTGTTGCAAGCGAAATATCTAGTTTATTAGCCAAATTCTCTCTTGTTATAGATGGATTTTGTTTCATTGTAGAAATAATGGCTTGCTGTCGCTTGTTTACAGGCTCATTTACAGGCTCATTTACAGGCTCATTTACAGGCTCATTTTGTATATGCAATGTTAATCTAACTTGCAAAAGATCTGGCTGTTCCAATAATTCTGGCTTGAGCCAATGCTTCTCATTCCAAGCACTTAGAATGAGAGGAAAGCCGGAACCAAGGTTTTCGCCAAATCCTATCATGCGGAACATATTCTGCATGCGCTGATTACGTGCTTTTGATTCTCCACCTTTGTAAATCTGTTCAATAGGTAGTTTCAGAAGTCCAGGATTGGTCAATACAAAGCAATCATCACATTTTTCAACCTTCAGCACACCATTCACCATGAAATCAGAGTGGATAACCATGTTTGTAACAGCTTCACGTACAGCCTTGGCCTGGAGAGTATCGTCTCTCCGAATTACACCATTCATACTGAAAGGATGAGGCAAATCACGTGTCAGTTTCGGAATAACTATACAGATGAAGTTGAACAAGTTATTTTCCCACGTACCGTCGTACGTCAGGCGATCGCTATAACGTTGGTCTCCAATCAGATTAGACTTGTCGATATAATCCATACGCAGATTGTCAAAACGCTCACGAACAGGAAGGCCCTTGCCAAACATCAAGAGTCCAGCCATAGTCAGTCCCTCTTTTCCTGTCCTACGGTCTTTCATATAACCGCCGAAGTTTATCAAGAACTCCTTATGTTCAGACGAGTTCCATTGATGTTCAGGATGTAAGTTCTGAAACATTTGGCGAAACCGCTCCAAGGTTGGAATATCAATATCATCCATTGTATAGTATTCCAACAACATGCCATCATTACTAACTTCATTGGCATCACGAAGCATCATCTTTAGCTATTGTTCTGTGCAATGATAGTCACCTTCATGGTTGCGTTTGAAAGTACCTTTTGACAGGTTGTTGTTGATATATATAGGGCGAACAGTATAGTCTGCACGAGGCACATTAATAGCAATAACTGTTCTACCGTCAATATCTATGGTCTGAATATCATCATCATATAGGAGATTGATATTTACTTTTTCTCTACTATTTACCATATTCCACAAGTCCTTACGAATCTTGTCGGCATCCTCAACACCAACGATTTCAAAACGTTTGGCATTGTCTTTTTCGTCCATATGTTCCACCACACCCAAGAGAATAGTACCACCATAAGTGTTGGCGAAAGCAGAGTAAGTGTCCCAAAGCGAATTTGGCACACCCTTGGTAGCTTTTTTACATTCTAAGGTGACACGCTCACCTCCAGAAAGAATTTCGTATATGCTATTCATTTTATTCATTTTGATTATTTCGCCTATTCGATTACCTTTTGCAAAAATAATGCTTTTTAGCGAGAAAAAGCTAAAAAAGGATGACTTTTTTTCAGGATTAACGAAAAATTACACCATAATATACGTAAAAATCCCTCAATGAGGGATAAAAATGATTAAATTCATCCCTCAATGAGGGAACTTTTCGGAAGAATTCATCCCTCATTGAGGGATTATTTGTATCTTTTATAAAATATAGTCTTAAAAAATATAGATTTCAACATCCGCCATCAGGAAGGCGATGAGGCTCGAAATTTCAGAAATTCAGGTTGCTGAGGCTATAAGTGGACAGGTAGAACGCCTACGACTGTCCGCCATGTCTTGCTACATATCCTATTTACCATAACTGCCCTTACATGATAATAGAATATCAAAGGAAAAAAAATATATAAATTTGCAACTAAAACGTGCTGTAATTTCCGTATTTTCCGTCGGGAAATATTTTATCTGAAATACAGGAAATATGAAGAGTTTCCGTTTCTCGCTGCAAATCAACGGGTTAGCAAAATGTAAAGAATCCGAAAAACATTCATTTTTCTACGAGTGTACGGTTGAATACCCTACGAGTGTACGGTCGTAGCGCTACGACCGTACGAGCATACACTATATAACCGTACGGTCGCAGGTTTACGACCGTACACTCGTAGCCCATTCAACCTCGAAATCGCAGGCCAAGCCATCATAAAAGGATAGATTTCCAGCCTCATCGCCATCTGGATGGCAAGTTTTGAAATGCTCCTTTTTTTACTATATCATACTTCCTTGTCCCACAGATTTCACAGATTCACACAGATTCTTGGCTTGGATTTAAAGTCACGCAGATTCCGCAGATTCCGCAGATGATTGGTGATGAAATCCCCGATTAATAGTTAAATAACAATAACAAGCAACTAATTGTTGCTCAAACATTTGGAATTATCGTTCAGAAAGATTATCTTTGTGAACGATAATAATAAAGCATAGCATTATGGAATATAATAACGAAGAAGCTAAGATACTTCTACCTGAAGACATCATGCAATAGGAAAAAGGGTCTATATGCCACGGTGAACGGGTGGCGTATAGACCCTTTTTTGTTTTCTTATACTTCCTTCCAGTCAACCAGTCCCTTTCCCATATCATCCAGTTCTATGGCAAGGGCGATAACTTTCCGCTTATCAGCCTTGAAAGGCTCGGCATACTGCTTGGCTTTCATCTGCTCCTCGGCAGCATCCACGCCACCGTTATTGCTCAGCTTCAGCTCCAGCACATAGATGAAGTTGGTGACTTCTACCACCATGTCAATCCTGCCCGTAGCAATCATCTTCTCTACTTCCACCCGGCAACCGATGGCATTGAAGATGGTGCTCAGAATCAGGCGGTAGCGCTCCTCCATATCCATGCTGGCAAGCTTCTTGTTGCTGTAGGGAACATCCGCAATGAGCGCCTTCAGGCATTTCATGGCTTCGGGTAGATTACCTACGCTGAGGTGAGCATTCAGAAATGCCTGGGTAGATTGAAGGTCATTGTTCTTGCGCATGGTCAACGTTGGCAACACGATTTCATTCAACGCTTGCCTCACCTCGAAGTTAGGAATGCCAAGAAGATAAGTTCCGTTAATGTAACCCTTAATCGTAAGATAGCCCGACTGATAGAGGAACAATTCGGCTCCGCCGCCTGTCACATCCGATGTCTCTATGGTTTGACGGAGAATGGCGCATGGGTCAAAATTTCCCAATTTGATTTCCATGTCATCCACAAACTTAGGCAGCAGCGAGGTGGCACCCGATGAAGCCCAGTAGTTCTTCAAATCAGAATCTGCCAAGGCATTGATGAGACTGAACGGATTGAAGACATCCACCATATTGCGGCGACTGAAATGATAGCCGTCATAATATGCCGTCAGATTGGCTACTGCTTCGTCGTAAGTCCAGTCTTCATATTCTGCCAATTTCTTGATTTCCGGCTTAAAATCTCGAAGCACTTCTTCCTTGGTAATACCGCAGATGGCAGCATATTCCGGCTCAAAGCTGATGTTGCTCAGATTGTTGAGCACAGAGAAGAGAGAGATTTGCGTAAACTTGGTGATACCGGTGATGAAGACAAATTTTTCGTATTTATCATCTGCCTTGAGAATGGCAAAAACCTCACGATAGATATCGGTACATGCTTCATGTTGCGGAGTTTTCCACGAATGCTGCAAAGGAGAGTCGTATTCATCAATAAGAATGGCAACCTGCTGTCCGGTTTGCTCATACGCCCCCACGATTATTGCATCGAAGCGGTCGGCAAGACTATCTGTAGGGTCTGGAACCAATGAATATACTTTTTCGTAATGTTTGAAAATATTATTGAGATAAGAGCGCAATGTACCCGGCTCTGCACCCGCACGGCTCATATCGAGTCTGATGACAGGTCGCTTCACCCATTCCGTCTCCAGCTGCATGATCTTCAATCCCTCGAAGAGTTCCTTCTTGCCCATGAAATAGGCTTCAAGCGTATCTACAAGAACGGATTTACCGAAGCGGCGTGGGCGGCTCAGGTAATTATACGTTTTATTTCTGTTGGCAAGTTGCCAGATAATATCTGTCTTGTCAACATACAGGCATCCTTGCTTTCTGATTTTCTCAAAAGACTGGATGCCTACTGGCAATATTCTATCGTTTGTCTCTACCATAATTCCTAATCTGTCTTTAAAATCAACTTTTGCGCAAAGTTACGACATTATTTTCAAACCCGCAAGAGATTTCGGGGAAAAGTTACAGAAAAAGTTGGGGCTCACGCATTTATTCAAGGAAAAATCTGCGTCATCTGCCAAATCTGCGTGACTTATTCTTGGTCCCACAGATTTCACAGATTCACACAGATGATTGACGATACCCGACAAGTTATCTTTACAAAGCAGGAAAATCGGCATTTGTTGAGGCTATTTGACCATGTACGCAATAAGCAACATTTTATATGTATGTTTTGTTAACTGGGGGTGTCGCATTGGTACCAATGCGACACCTTGAACATAGGAATGCGACACCTTTTTCGAAAATCATGACACCATTTCTCAGAAAAAAATGCTATATTTGTGCCACGGAAACGAAAAGTCTAAAAATTAAAAGATTAATGAATATGAGAACAAAACTTTACATGATTGCTCTCGCAGCAATGACCATGATTCTGGGCAGCTGCTCAGACTCAAACAGTGAATTCAGCCAGGACTTCCTGGCAGATACTCCCATCAAGCTCAACGTTAGCGTGGATGAGCCGAGAACCCGTGCGGGATATTCTAATGACTTGAAGCCCGATGCGTTTTGGTTGTGGGTTTATCATGACGATAATCATAATAATAAATATAATTATGACATTTTAGCAGAAAAGGTTGGGGATACTTGGAAGACCTACGACCTTTACGCATATTTTACTTATCAGACTAAAAACGAGGTTACTATGCTTTGGGCAAATATGACGGATCCAGTAACCGTAAATGCTATGGTGAACAATAACCAAATTGATTCAGTTGATTTCCCAACAGACCAGTCTGATGTGGAGCAACTGAAGAAAGCCGATATCCTATACATGCCCATTACTCAAGTTACACCGAATAAAGCTGGTATCAATGTGGAGTTTCAGCATATCACGAGTAAAATCAACCTCACCATCGAACTGGGTAGTGAGTATGAGTTTACCGATAAAATCGACCAGAAAATTACGGATGTGAAGATTGGTGGAACAATAGCTCAACTCTCTTTTGATTATGATGATAAGGGAAATTATATAATAAAACCATTTTCACATGGTAAAGTCAAGTCTATCACGCCACTCTGTACGGGCACTACACCTTTTAGCAACAATGCCGGAACCATCACCAAGGCATCAGCTACCTATGAGGCGATTCTGATTCCTCAAACCATCGGAAGTGGAAAGTTTACTGTCAGCTTCAAGGTGGATGGCAAGCTCTATGAGTGGGCATATAATCAGGAATTGACGCTGGACCCTACCACCGCCTATACGCTCAAGCTGATAGCCGGAGACGACAAGGTGCAGCCGGTATCCTTCTCTGTTGCTGCATGGAAAGCAGGAAATGGTGAAAACGGTGAAGAGAAGGAAACCGATTAAAGGAAAGAAAACGGATTAAACAGATAATAACAACATAAACAATAAGAATATGAAAACAATGAAGATCATGAGACGATTGATGGGATGCGCAGCCGCCATTCTGGCACTGTCGGCATGCTCCGAATCAGAAGACCTCCTCTCTGCATTCCACAGCGACCCTAACGCTGTGCGCATCACTGCGCAAGTAGGTAAAGCATCTGCCGATGGCTTCACCCGCAGCAATCCGCTGGGTACTGCTGAAGAGCAGGCGAAATTCAATGAAAATGATGAGATTAGCGTCCAGGCTGATGGTCAGGATGCCGTGACTTATAAGTATGACGGCAAGGAATGGCAGCCGCAGGGCGGCAAGTTCCTGAAATGGGAAAAGGAGACGATGAATTTCACCGCCTACTACCCTGCTTCGTTCAATGGTACCATCAACCAGCCTACGGAATACAACAGCCTAGAATCGCTTGCTGCCGCCGACTTCATGTCGTTTAGCGGTTCGAAAACCAATACCAACAACAGCAATCAACTTTCTCTCACCATGGAGCGCAAGATGGCGAGAGTGATAGTAGAGATTGCTAGCTTCAACGACCAGTATACGAAGAATGCTACAGTCAACAGCCTCAGCATCAGTGGTGTGAAAGCGTTTAAGCACGAGAATAAGTTCTATGCCCTTATCGATCCAAATTATACCCCAAGCACCACCGCTCCCTTCCTCTCTCTTGAAGTAGTAGATGGAGAAAGCAAAGCAACAGAAAAGTACACCACCACCCCTACTGCTTTCGTAGCCGGCAAGAGCTATACCTATAAGCTCACCGTTGGTAAGAACAAGATTTCCGTTTCCGGTATTACCGTGGCAGATTGGGATACGGGGAAAATTACTGATAATGGTAAAGCAGAACTATTCTCTCCATACGTCACCTTTACGGCAGATGCTGAGCAAACGTTTAAGATGACCACTTATGGAGATTACACCATCTCAGGACTTCAGTATTCTGTGAATAATGGCAAATGGCAAAATGTTGTGGTAGATAAAGAAGTCACCTTCGGTGGAACAAATAGCACCCTTCGTTTACGTGGCACGAACATTAATGGAACAGCATATCACTATATTAAAAAATATTCAACCATCACATTTACTGATAAAAATGTGAAAGTAGCTTGCACAGGCGACATCCGCACGCTGCTGGACTGGAAAAACTATAAGACGGTAGATACCCAAAATGCCAAATTCTGTAATTTATTCGATGGTTGCAGTGTATTAACCTCTGCCCCAGAATTGCCTGCTACAAAATTAGCTGATTACTGCTATTATGGTATGTTCTTTTGTTGTACAAGTCTCACGGCTGCCCCAGAATTAAAGGCTACAACGTTAGCAGTAAGATGCTATTCTAGTATGTTCGAAGGTTGTACAAAATTGTCAACCGTCACAATGTTGGCACCAAGCGACCAAATTACAAGCGCATCTGATTGCTGCAAAGATTGGTTAACGAATGCTGGAACCGACGAAAGCGTACTCTCACTCATAATAAAAAATTATGAAGCCCATAAAGCATTGAAAGATAAAAGTTATCTTCCCGACAACTGGAAGGATGCGCAATATATATATACAACCGTTGAATGATGTCGAATAAAATTAGAACCCATCAGATTACTGAAGTTTCGCACGTGGTTCAGGTACGGGCTGAAGGCCCAAAAGCTCCTAGCCCAGGGCAGCGCCCTGGGTATACATCGCAATCAGCAAGGCGCCCTGTAAGGGCAAAAGCTTTGTTATTGCTGGGGCTTTGAAGGCTTTTGCCCTTACAGGGCGACAGGCTTGCGTCCATCATTACCCAGGGCGATGCCCTGGGCTAGGAGCTTCTGCCCTTTCAGGGCGTGTGGCACAAAAGGATGAGGCTGAATGATTATGCGTACTAAAATACAAAAATGAAATGTATAATTTATAAATAAAGAATAAAGATGAAAACAAAGTATTACATGATTGCTCTCGCAGCAATGACCATGACTCTGGGCAGCTGCTCAGACAGCGAGAATACAATAGGCACCGAGGCGCCTAAGTCAATCACCGTTTCTACAAGCATCGGAAAGATGACCCGTATCACTACGGACGCCAAGGGAACACAGACTTTCTCTGAAGGAGATGAAATCAGCGTGTATGCCTGGACTGGTAGTTCCGACAAGGTTCCTGCTGCCGCAGAACGAGTGGTGAACAACGCCATCAACAAGCTCACCGACAAGGTTTGGGTGCCTACCCCACAGATGCTGTGGAAGAACAATCTGGATCAGCATTACTTCATCGGCATCTACCCTACCAAGAACGTAGACAACCTTACTGCCGATACCTATACCTTCAATGCAGAAAACCAGGCGGCAAGCGACCTGCTGGTGGCTGTAAACACCAATGGTCTCTCCTATACCAAGGATGCCAAGGACCCCGTGAAGCTCGAATTCACCCACGTGATGGCGAAGATGGTGGTGAACCTTTCCTACAAGAACCAGTGGGGCGGCACTCCTACCGTAAAGAACGTGGTGGTTTCGGATGCCATAAATGAGGCTACCATCAACTACCTCACCAAGGCAGTGACCCCTACGACCACAGCCAAGGCAGATTTCGAGGTTCCTGCTACGGCAGCCAACACCCAGTATGTTTCAGTGCTCATTCCTCAGAATGGCATTCAGAAGATTGCCATCACCATCGGCGATAAGACTTTCATCTACGACAACAAAACTCCGTTCACGTTTGAGAGCGGCAAGATTACCACCATCAACCTGGAGGTAGGTCGTGACCAGGTGATTCTCGACGAAGTGAAGATTTCTGATTGGGCAGATGGCAACACCTTCCATGGCGAGGCATTCGATTAAAATCGGAGAAATATCAATAAGATAAGATTATAACATAACATTAAAAATAGAACGATTATGAAAGCTATCAAGTTTTTCGCAATATCAGCCATGGCTGCAGCCATGATTACCAGTTGCTCTAGCGAGGACGAACTGTCACAGAGCAATTATCCAAGTGACAACATCGTCCGCGTTACTGCAGGAGTGAACAATGCCAAGACTCGTGCTGAGGGAGCAGGTACAGAAATGAAAAAGGACTTCTCCCTGACCATCGTGAACAAGAATGCACCGAAATATACCTATACAGATAAGGTGTTCTCTAAGAGTTCTGGCGACTGGGCTTGCTCAGAGACTCTGCTTTGGCAGAAATCCGATGCTCTTGTAGATATCGTGGCTTTTGCTCCGGCTCAAACTGGCAAATTCAATGGTGTTTATGCTGAGGGAAGTATCCAGCCTATAGCTTATAGCGTGGCTAAAGACCAGACGACTGCGGATGACAAGAACGACTTGCTGTACTATTATGCAAAAGACTTCAAGCCTGGCGATAAGCTCGTGGATAAGAAGCTGAAAATCCAGTTCAATCATGCTTTCTGTATGATTGATATCGTTGTGACTTTGGGAACCGAGTTCAACAAGCCTAAGGTTCTTGATGATTCTCCTATCGTAAAGGTGACCTTAGATGGAACAAAGATTGCGGCAAATGTAGATGTTAAAAACGCTGCTACCGGTTCTACTACTACCACTGCTGCTAGTGTCGTAACAGCCAGCGAAACAGCTACCCCTACCACCATTACCACCACCAAAGGTACCTTCACCAAGGCTGCAAATGAAGAAGCTAACGCCAAATCATGCTTCTCTTGCATTGCCATCCCACAGACCGTTGCAGCCAACACCTTCAAGGTGTCTTTGATGACTGCCGGCAAGCGCTATGAATGGACTTCTGCAGACAAAGTCGAGCTGAAGAGCGGCTACAAATATACTCTCGAACTTAGCATGGGTAATGATGTGGTATTGTTGAAGGGTGGCAGCATCTCCGCTACTCCATGGACAGAAGCAGAAATTAGTGATAATACTCTTGAGACAGACTAAAGAATATGAACTTAAAATAGAACAACTATGAAACATCAGAAGATATTGGGTCTTGTAGCAACAGCCGGCTTATTGCTGGCTGGCTGTGCTACAGATTCCGACAACAGTAATACATGGCTCAGCGACCCGAATGCCGTTCACGTATCGGCTTCGGTGGGCAGCATCTTCACCCGCAGTAATCCGGCTGCAGCAGAAGAAAAAGACCAGAAGAGCTTTAATACTGGTGATGTGATGGGCGTCAGCAATAATGGCACATCGATCACCTATACCTACAATAAAGGCACCAACGACTGGCAGCCAGGTAGTGGAAGTTATCTGGTATGGGATGCTAGCGACCTCACTTTCCAGTGCTGGTATCCTGCTGCTTGCAAGAATACCTACAGCAAAGGCTATATCCAGGAAGACCAGAGCAATGCAACGGAGATTGCAAAATCAGATTATATGAAGGCAGAAGTAACCACCCTTACTGAAATTCCTGGTAACCGCCAGCTTAATGTGGCATTGGAGCGCAAGACAGCCCGTCTGATTCTCAACATCCAGAGTTTCAACGACCAGTTTGATGCCAGCACCACCAAGGTCAACCATATCCGTATCGCAAGCAAGGCATCTACTGGTGCCGCCGAAACATCTACCGTCAATATCAAGCCTTTGCAGAATGGCGAGGGTGGAATCGGCACAACCTATACTGCCCTGGTTATTCCTGGAGAAGTAGAGGGACACCTCTATTTCACTTCTGAAGAATCCACCGAAACTCCTCTCGTTGTCAAGACAGGAACATTGGAAGCCGGCAAGAGCTATACCTACAATCTTATTGTGGGTAAGAATAAGGTGACTATAGGTGGTGTTACTGTGGCTGAATGGGGAACTGATAAGATTGATGGCGGTAAAGCAGAAGAACATATCCCATACGTCACCTTTACAGCAGCAGGAGAACAGACGTTTAAGATGAAAGGCTATGGTGGTTATACCATTTCCAAGCTTGAATATTCCGTGAATTTCGGAGAGTGGACAGAAGTAAAGGCTAACGAAGGCGTTACTTTTGGTGGACAAAATGGCGGTCTCCGCTTGCGTGGTAAGAATGTTAATGGTACAGCATCAGCTTCCGATTATAGCTACTCTACCATTATCTTTACTAAAGATGATGTAAAGGTAGCATGCACAGGTGATATCCGCACGCTGTTGGATTGGGAAAACTATAAGACTGTCAATACTGGAGAAGCACGATTCTATCACTTGTTTGAGAATTGTACAGCATTGACCTCAGCTCCAGAATTGCCAGCTAAGACTTTGGCGAATTATTGCTATAACGAAATGTTCGCAAATTGCTCATCTCTCGAGGTTGCTCCAGAGCTGCCTGCCAAGGAATTGAAGGATGCATGCTATAACGAAATGTTCGCAAAATGTACAAGTCTCACGTCTGCCCCAGAATTAAAGGCTACAGAGTTAGTAGGAGACTGCTATTATAGTATGTTCTATGGTTGTACAAAATTGTCAACCGTCACTATGTTGGCACCAGGCGACAAAATTTCGGAAGCAACTGATTGCTGCACTGCTTTGTTGTATAATGCAGGAACAGACCCAAACATAACTCGCACACTCAAAGTACAAGATAAGGCGGCTTATGATGCACTGAAAAAAAATCTCCCTACCATCTGGCAGATAGGCTCCAATTGCACCGTTCTTGATAAAGACGGCAATGAAATAACAGAACAATAATCGGCTTATGCCTCCACGCTGCTGGGGGCATAGCCCATAACTCTAAAAACATAGCGAGATGAAAGCAATACAATTTTTCGCAATAACGGCATTGGGGGCCGCCCTGTTTGCCAGCTGCTCCAACCAGGAGGAACTGGCAACGGGCAGCTATCCTAGCGACAACCTCATCCGTGTTACTGCCGGAGTAAACAACGACATGACACGCGGCGATGAGGCGACTACTGCATTGACCAAGGATTTCTCGCTGACTGTGGTGAACCAAACGAATGATAAATACAGTTATGCCAACGAGATCTTCTCATTGAGCAGCGGCACCGAATGGACCTGCAGCAACAAACTGTTGTGGCAGAATTTAACAACCCCGGTTGAAATCGTGGCATTGTATCCCGCAACGGATGCCAACACATTCTCCGGCGTGTACTCAAAAGAGAACAAGAGCTACGGCACGATTACTTATGGCGTAAACCCCGATCAGAGCACAGCCGATGAGGCTGACGACCTGCTCTTATATCATAACGCCAATTTCGTACCGAAGGATGATCTGAATGAAGAAAAACTGGATATCCAATTCAATCATGCCTTCTGCCGGGTTGATATCGAAGTAATCATTGGCACCGAATTCAATGCAAACAATAGTCTTGCAGAAAATCCTATCCAAGGAATCAGGGTAGAAGGAACAAAGATTGCTGCTGATATCAATTTAGCCTCAGCACCTTCTACCATTACCGCAAAAGGAGATGCAACCAGCATCATCCCTACCCAGGGTGATTTCACCCCGGCAGCCAGTGCAGCGGATCAAGCCGTAGCCAGATATTCCTGTATGGTGATTCCGCAAACCGCCGACTTGAACATTGTGCTGCATACCAGCGACAGGGAATATGAATGGACTGGCTCACAGATGAAGTTGGAGAGCGGCAAACAATACACCCTGAAGCTGAACATGACCAAGAAGTCAACAACGGCAAGGAAGTTCATCCTCAGAAAGAGAAAGTGAAATGATAACGCAAAAAGAGACAGAACATGAAGAAGACGATAAAACTCCTTTGCACGTGGGCAGCCAGTCTGCTCCTGGCAGGATGCAGTTCGGAAGCTGATATGTCAAAGCTGATGGATTGGCAAAGCAATCCCGATGCCGTTCACTTCACGGCATCGGTGAATAATGCCACCACCCGAACCAATCCTGCAGCAACAGATGATGCCCAGACGAAATTCAAAGAGAACGACCAGGTTACCGTATCAAACAATGGCAACCAGGCCGACTATGCCTATAACGGAACGTCATGGGCTCCTGCCATAGCCGATAAGTATCTGTTATGGGACAGATCCAACCTGACCTTCCACTGCTGGTATCCTGCCGGTGGCAATAACACCGCCACCGTCGGTTATCTGAATGCAGACCAAAGCTCAACGGAACTCATGGCGAAGTCTGATTATATGAATGCAGTGAAAACTCTCAAAACATCCGATGAAGCGCTCAACTTCAATCTGGAGCGCAAGACAGCCCGCCTGGTTCTCAAAATCAGCGGATTCACTGAGCAGTTTGAACCCACCGCTACCATCAAGCACGTGCGCATCGTCAGCAAGGCTTCTACAGCAGCGGGTGAAACAAATACCATCGATATCACGCCATTAACCCAAAAAGGCGAAGGTGAAATCGGTGGCATCGGTACCACCTATACAGCCCTTGTAGCCCCAGGCGAAGTAGTAGCCAAGCTTTATTTCACAGATGATATGAGCGATGCAGAACCTCCTACGATGACAACAAATGTCACCGAAGCAGGCAGCAGCTATATCTATAACCTGACCGTGAGCAAGAAAAAAATTAAAGTAACAGGAATCACCGCAGGAGCATGGACAGCAGCCAGCGGAACTACGACAGGCGATATAATTTGTTATCCATACGTCACCTTTAAAGCAGAGCAACCTCAGACTTTCGAGATGACAGAAATTAACGGTTACACCATCTCTAGACTTGAGTATTCCGTGAACTTCAGAGAATGGAAGACTGTTGTGGCAAATAAAAAAGTTACCTTCGGTGGAACAAATGGCGACCTTCGCTTGCGTGGCACGAACACTGATGGAACTGCGTCTAAATTTAATAGTTATTCAACCATCAAATTTACTGATCCAAATGTGAAAGTAGCTTGCATAGGCGACATCCGCACGCTGCTGGACTGGAGAAACTATAATATAGTAGAGACCAACAATGCCAAATTCTGTTCTTTGTTCAATGGTTGCAGTGTATTAACCTCTGCCCCAGATTTGCCTGCTACAACATTAGCAAATGAATGCTATTATGGTATGTTCGTGGATTGTACAAGTCTCGCGTCTGCCCCAGAATTAAAGGCTACAACGTTAGCACCCAAATGCTATAATCGTATGTTCTTTAATTGTACAAGTCTCACGTCTGCCCCAGAATTAAAGGCTACAACGTTAGCAACCGAGTGCTGTTATTATATGTTCTATGGTTGTACAAGTCTCGCGTCTGCCCCAAAATTGCATGCTACAAAATTAGCGAATTCCTGTTATTGGAAAATGTTCTATGGTTGTACAAGTCTCGCGTCTGCCCCAGATTTGCCTGCTACAGAATTAGCGAATTACTGTTATTATTATATGTTCGATGGTTGTACAAGTCTCATTTCTGCCCCAGAATTAAAGGCTACAACGTTAGCAGCCAACTGCTATTATCGTATGTTCAATAAATGTAAGCTATTGACATCCGTCACTATGTTAGCACCAAGCGACCAAATTTCGAAATATACTTATTGTTGCTATAGTTGGTTGTATGAAGCCGGAAACGACGAAACCGTAAGTTCCCGCACACTCATAGTAACAGATGAGGCTGCCTATAATGCGTTGGTAAATAAAGGTTATCTTCCTGAAAACTGGAAGAAAGACCAATGCACCGTGAAGTATTATACCCCAAAACAATAGCATCCCAAAAAGGGTCTATATGCCACTCTTCATCGTGGCGTATAGACCGTCAGGCGTCCCGGCGGATAACCTCCGGTCCCCGAAGGGGGCCAACTTTCAATAACCGCTGGTGGAATGACCGAAGGTCATGGAACCTGCGGACTACCAATAGGAGGGAGAAAGCGTCCCCAAAGGGGGCGAACCACATCCCGTCTTGCTCCTGTTCGCCCCCTTCGGGGACGCTTGGAGAGAGAGGGGGTCAGCTATCCGCAGGTTCCATTCCCTTCGGTCATTCCACCAGCGGTTATTCATATTCGCCCCCTTTGGGGACGGTAGGTTGGCACTAGCGAAAGTAAACAATAAAACGATAAAACAATGTCACATTCGCCACCTTCGGAGACGGCAGGATGGCATTTGCGAAAGTAAACAATAAAACAATAATAAAATGAGAACAATGAAAATAATGAAACGAATGATGGGGCTCGCAGCAGCCATTCTGGCGCTGTCAGCCTGCTCCGAGTCAGAAGACCTCCTCTCTGCATTCCATAGCGACCCTAACGCTGTGCGCATCACTGCGGAGGTAGGTAAAACATCTGCCAATGGCTTCACCCGCAGCTTTCCGCTGGGGGATGCCGAAGCACAGAAGAAGTTTAAAGAAGGTGATATGATAAGCGTCCAGGCTGATGGCCAGGATGCCGTAACCTATCAGTATAACGGCACGGAATGGCTGCCGCAGGGCGGCAAGTTCCTGAAATGGGAAAGCGATGAGATGAATTTCACCGCCTACTACCCTGCTACGTTCGATGGTAACATCGACAACATAACCCTGCCTAAGGAATATGATGAGGCTTCGCTTGCTGCCAACGACTTCATGTCGTTTAGCGGCAAGCAAAGCAATACCAATGGCAATCAGCTTACTCTCATCATGAATCGCCAGATGGCGAGAGTGGTAGTAGAGATTGATGGCTTCAACGACCAGTATACCGGTGCCACGATTAATAATGTCAACAGCCTCAGCATCTGTGGTATAAAAGCGTATAAGCACAGCGACGGCAAGTTCTATGCCCTTATCAAGCCATGCGCTGCCCAAAACTCCGCAACCTTCATCTCTCTTGATGTAGCAGATGGAGCAAGCAAAACAACGGAAACGCTCACCGGCATCCCTACTCTCGCAGCCGGCAATAGTTATACCTATCAGCTCACCGTTGGTAAGGACAAGATATCTGTTTCCGGTATCTACGTGGCAGATTGGACTAGTGGAACAATTACTGGTGGTAATACAGAAGAATGCCCTACCCCATATGTCACCTTTACAGCAAAGAAAGCACAGACGTTTAAGATGACCACTGAGGGAGATTACACCATCTCAGGACTTCAGTATTCTGTGAATAATGGTGATTGGCAAAATGTTGAGAAAGACAAAGAAGTCACCTTCGGTGGAGAAAATGGCAATCTCCGCTTGCGTGGCACGAACACTAACGGAACTGCGGATTATTGGACTGCATATTCAACAATCAAATTCACAAAAGCTATGAAAGTAGCTTGCACAGGCGACATCCGCACGCTGCTGGACTGGAGAATCTATAATATAGTAGAGACCAACAATGCCAGATTCTGTTCTTTGTTCAATGGTTGCAGGGTATTAACCTCTGCCCCGGAATTGCCTGCTAAAACATTAGCAGATAACTGCTATAAAAACATGTTCAATTATTGTACAAGTCTCACGTCTGCACCAGTATTACCTGCTACAACATTAGCAGATCTCTGCTATGGTAGCATGTTCTATTATTGTACAAGTCTCACGTCTGCACCAGTATTGCCTGCTACAACATTAGCAAATAGCTGCTATGATAGCATGTTCTCTGGTTGTAAAAGTCTCACGTCTGCACCAGTATTGCCTGCTACAACATTAAAAAATAGCTGCTATGATAGCATGTTCTCTGGTTGTACAAGTCTCACGTCTGCCCCAAAATTATCTGCTACAAAATTAGCAGATAACTGCTATTATTTTATGTTCAGTGGTTGTACAAGTCTCGAGTCAGCCCCAGAATTGACTGCTACAACATTAGCAAATTGCTGCTATCAAAACATGTTCTATGGTTGTGAGAATTTGTCATCTGTCACCATGTTGACACCAAGCGACAAAATTAAAAATACAGATTATTCATTTAGTCGTTGGTTGGATAATGCAGGAACCAAAGCCAAATCCCGCAAGCTAATAGTACTAGATGAGGCTGCCTATAATGCGTTGGAAAGTAATAGTAATGAGTATTATCTCCCTGACATCTGGAAGAAAGACCAATGCACCGTGGAGAATTATACTCCAAAACCATAACATCCCCCAAAAAGGGTCTATATGCCACTCTTCGTCGTGGCGTATAGACCCTTTTTTTGTAGTATCAGGGATACTTAGAATAAACTTCTTATTAATATTCCTGTAAGAATTGCTATCGTGAAGCTAGAAAAAGTGCCAATCAAAACATATTCTGTTGTGCGAATTTCCTTGGCTTTGTTTAATTCACCAAAACGGAAGACAGACTTTGCTGCCAGCAAGAAGCCGACCCCTTCAAAACTGCCAACAAGGACGAATGTCAAAATCATGATCCTTTCAATATAACCTATCCATTGTCCGGCATTAGGCAAACTCTGTGTGTTAGAAGATACAGGCGTCCATTTGCTGAGAAACAACCCCAATAAGATAGAAGATGGTCTTAACATTAATATATATGCCACGACGGTCAACCAAACATTTGCAGAACAATGGTTCTCAATATATGAAAGAACAGTGCCATCTCCGTATAAAACGAACCATAATACTCCAATTATTATAATGTGTAAAAGCTGATCTGCAAGAAATGTTGAAAGAGAATCCTTGTAGCACCTACATTTAATCAAGTCTATTATAAAATGGCTGGCAAAGATAATCAAAGGTACAAGCCAGCATAACCAATCTGCCACCAAGATATATGCCACACATGCATGTATGGCACTATGAAGCAACAGATAACCAATCCCCTTGATACCAGGTTTGCGCTTCCCATTATTGATGCTATCAGTCTGAAATATAAAATCAGAACATAGATGGGCGCAGAGTAACTTTATAAATATGATGATTGATTCCATGTTACTGCTTATTGTATTTTAAAATTAACGATTTGAAATATTCCACATAGTCAAGGATTAGCTGACCCTTAGCTGAACTCCAGTGATAATTAAAGTTTTGTCTTGTCATGCCCAAATCCTCAGCCAGGTCTTTCTGAAGTTTAGGAAAAAGTATTGCCTGATAGACTACTTTTGCCTGTTTAGCAGTCCATGACGTAATTATGTCATCAGCAAAACGAGTGACCAAATCCATGTCTTTATTAAAATCAGGCCATGTGGTCGATATGCTCAGCCTTTTTTTCCCGATGTTGTCAAACGAACGGCCAGATAATCTGAAAGCAACTCCATCACTAGTTACAATATTGTCGCTTTCAAAAGAAATGTCACCAATACCAATGGACAATCTTGCATCCCAAAGCTGCTGTTTGCCTGGAGTCATTGCTTTAAGTTTTGCTCTTAGCGCAATGGCTACAGCCAAGGCATAGTCTGGTTTATCAACAACTATTTGGAAACTATCACCTCGATACATTTCCAGATTGCAGAGAGTTAGAGGCAGAAAATCTGCAACGCATATATTCAATGCATCCAATACTGTTTGTCTCCATTCTGCAGCAATATTAGTGGAGTTTACTAGATCTCCTGTAATCACGCCTTTTATCATAAACTTGGATAATTTGATTAATTCTGATGCAAAGATAATATTTTTCTTTTGAAAAATCAAAGATATTACCTTGATTTTGTGTAATCAAGCTATTTTATTTGATTTCCGACCTATCGGATATGCTGTCACCATCCGTGGGAGTTATTCTTTGTCCCACAGATTTCACAGATTCACACAGATTCTTGGCTTGGATTTAAAGTCACGCAGATGCCGCAGATGATTGGTGATGTAATCCCCAAAACACCACAAAAATAGCGCCTTAATCGAAAAATATGGCACAAAATAATACAATCCATAATATTCTGGAAGTAGTGGTAGGTACAGCCGACATCCGCAGTAGCAAGAAAGATCTGCGTCATCTGCGAAATCTGCGTGACAAAAAGCATTCTCCTTTGCTGCGGATTACAAATCCGCAGAGCCTAAATAGGTTAGGACATTTTTTAATGCCGGATTCCAAATCCGGCGGAACGCCTAACGGAATAACAGAACTATAACCAAGAGCGCAACCCCGACGAAACGCCCAAATGATTTCATGTGAATGAAAAGCTTATGGCAACTATATCAATAACTTGGATTCTGTTTTAATTTCTTGTTTAAATCCAGACATCTTTGTGGTATTGGGAAAACCGTTGTAAACCCGGTAGACTCCTTTTCTAATGGAGTTCTTTGATCATATTCCTTGGTATATTTGCCAAA
>CAKQCH010000004.1:0-56494 GCA_934216735.1 uncultured Prevotella sp. | reverse complement strand
TTCGAGGTGAAATATGAGGGAGCTCCTTTGGCTTCTCATACATTCTATCAGGCAGCAGAAAACGCTAAGAGTTATGCACTGGATGCTACTGTCATTTCGGCAAATAGTGCAGAAGAAATAAAGTCAGCTATCGCGCAAGAAGTAGCAAATAGCAAGACTGCTATAAAACTTAACCTCGCTTCTGATGCTGGCGATAATGAGTTTAATGCTATCCGTGAAGCTTTTAAGAATGTGAGAGGGTATGGCACTATAGACCTCACTCTAATAGGATGCAAGGAAATTCCTGCAAATGGTTTGTACGACAGAACAGGAGCACTAGCGGCTTTAAAGTCTATTTTTTTGCCTGATGTGACAAAAATTGGAAAGAATGCCTTATCCCGCTGTGTGTATTTGGAAGAAATTTGTGCTCCGAATGTTTCTACTATAGATGAACGTGCATTTGCAGAATGTCACGAATTGAGAAAAGTAACTTTGGGAGAACTCACCGATGTGCGAGGAAAAGCAAATTCTAGAGGTATATTTGATGAAATTTACAATTCGACCCATTATATAGAATTGCATTTACCCAAAAATCAGCAAGTTATGCAAGGTGAGTTTGACGAGAATAGCAATCAATATATTTGGAAGCCTACGGGTGAAAGTTACTTTGCCAGCCAAGACAGTGATAATGGTATATTTCTCGGCTATCAATTTAACTCAGTAAAGAGTTGGGAATAAACGGCAGTACTATCAAGTTTAACTCCTAACCTGGGCAGGAGTATAAGTTGCCCAGCAAACATATCCCCCCGCACCTCACGGGAAACGACAAGGGTCTATATGCCACGATGAAAAGGTGGCGTATAGGCCCTTGGTTATATGGTGATATTCGTTATCTACATCTCCGCTTTCAGCAGTTTTATCTCTTCTGCCGAAGGAAAGAGAAGAAGCAGAACGCAGGCTAAACGCAAGCAGCACGCCCTGAACCAACGGTCACCGACGCATAGCGGAATTGAAAATCGCTGGTCGAAGGGTAAAACAAAGGTAAAGGGCGGCTCTGGTTAGAAGAAAGATAAAACATTTTCTAATTTAATAATTGCTTGGCAGAAACTTCTACTACCCCGCCATTTCCGTCACTAATGACCACAGGACGATTGTATAAAGCCTTTTCCACCAACATATCATGCTGAGCTTCAACTAAACCTGATTCAACTTTGTTGAGAAAGCCCTCAATCTCACTTTCACTCATAATCCTTAATTATTTTAAATTTAACAATATCCTTAATCTTCGTTGGAAGCTGTCTACCTCCGAAAGCAACACGTTCTCCTTTATTTAAACTGTTATCAAATAGAATCCAGATATCCACTTCTTTCATAAATATCTCAAAAAGATTCTTAAGACCAGCCTTATACCTACGTTCAATTACAGGCAAAGGAATGTTATGCCCGCCACTCGCTACTCTATCAGCTACACGTCTTTTTGCAAGCTCTATACTATCCAGCCAAAAGAACAAGAGATGCACAACATACCCTTTTTCTTGTGCTCTGCGCACCAGATTAATATAAGATCTGGTTGCTAAAGTAGTTTCTATGGAGAACGATTCACCCATTTCCAGCAAATCTTCTATTCTCCTAAGCATCAAACGCCCTGCTTCTATCGCTACTCCTTCAGGATTGAAAGGTGAGAGACCTTTTGCAATTTCGTCAGCATTAACAAATTCCTTCACGAGCAAAGACTTGGGAAGAATCGTCTTAGAAGCCGTCGTTTTGCCTGCTCCATTACAACCTGCTATTATATATAAATGCTTAACCATTTGATTCACATTTAAATTATTTTGGATGCAAATATACGGCAAAATCTTGATAACGCCAAATATTTGAATGAAATTAACATCATTATTGGTCAAATAATAATAAATCCCCCATCCTGCTTTCTCAAGCGGGATGGGGGATTTTACTTCAGTATAGTCCCCCCACACTTCGGGAAATGACAAGGGTCTATATGCCACGATGAACAGGTGGCGTATAGACCCTTGATTGTGAATCAGCATCCGCCGTGTTGCTGCTCCTTAAAACTTATATATAGGCAAAACCTTGACCTTATATCCATTTTTCTCAATTACCCTTTCCTCATTCATCGTGACAATGAATAGATTGGAGCATTTGAGTTCTCCCGCACATTCTATGATGCTATCTACCTCCCGCTTGAGCGTTCGTTCGGAAGAGAGGTCATAACATACTTGGATAAGACTTTCTACATGAGCACCCTGCCTTGTAACAAAATCAGTCTCCTTGTCATTGCGGGAGCGATAATAGAAAAGCGATGTTTCTGCATGATATCCCCTACGAACCAACTCTATAAAAACCTGATTCTCCAATAACCTGCCTAAGTTCTCACTCACACTAAAAGCCTTGGCTTCTACAAAACCATTGTCAACCACATATACTTTCTGTGGAGCTTTCTTCATCACTTTCAACTTGTTGTTGTAACGTGGCAGATAATACAAGAGATGGGGTTCTCTTAAATATCCCATGAACTTCTTGGTGGTTGCTACGCTTGAAAATCCCTGCGCTTCTGCCAGTTCGTTGGCACTGAAAGGATTGCAGAAGTTAGAAACCAGATACATCGCCAGATTGTTCAAATCCTCTACATTGCGTACCTTATGGCGCTTGGCAATGTCTTTCCAAATGATGGAATCAAAGAGTGTGGAGAGATAGTTTTGGGTCAGGCTTCTTGCTGCTACAGTCTCTGGATAACCACCATGGTGCAGATAGTCTGCTATAAGCGAGAGGTCGGATGCGCTATCTTTCATCTTCACTCAGGAGTTTGCCGTCATCAAAATTCAGATAGGCAAAATTCCTGCCTTTCAGCATCAGCAAAGCCTCTGTCGATTTGCCGGTTCTTCTAGGACCCGTTATCAACTTGATTTGCTTACTTGCCAACAGTTCATCCACATCATATTGGGTATGACGTGTAAGGTAAGGACGGGAAAGCAGAATATCCCGTTCCTTTTTCTGGTTATTGATAATTGTTCTCATTTCTCTTCTGGATTGATTAAACCGGGGCAAAGATACAAAAAATATTCAATATATCATTCGTATTGAATAAAAAAGTGCTGATTTTATTCAATACGATGGATAAAATGAAATAGGTAGTTAGAACAGATTGTCTCCTGTTACCTGCCTATTGATCTTTCTTGCATACATATTATTATATAGTCCATGTGGCGTGACAAAGGTTGGAATGAGCGTCTTGGTCGTCTTCGTCACCTTCTTGAACACCTTTAGACGGTGTGCCAGATGTGCATCGTATGCCTTGCTGATTTCATATTCCCCATTGCAATACTTCATTTCGCAGATAGAAATTGATCTGTCAGAACGGTCTATCAGCAGGTCTATCTGTGTTCCATGCTTCAGGTCTTCATCAGCCTCCTCGTCTGCCATGACTTTGGCGGTAGGTCGGTAAGACCATGAACAAGGGGTGTTGATGCTTCCGTCAATGCCCAGTGCCTTGACTATTTCGTTGATGTGGTGAAGGCATACGATTTCAAAGGCATGACCGCACCATGATTCATACTCTGGGGTGGTCTGCATCTTGACCCAGTAGTTGTCGAGGAAAGAACCCTTGTTGTGCATGAATTTGAAATAAAACAGGCAGAAGGGGTCTATCAGCTGATACATCATATCTTTCTTCGCCTTGCCGAATGGAATGTAGCTGCGGATGAAATCACATTGCTCCAGTTCCTTGAGTATCAGACTGAATCTTCCGTTGTTTGCCAGCCCTGTAGCATCCAGCAGGTCAAGTCGGGTCATGCCTTTGCCCTTGTTCTTCAGGGCTGTGACGATGGCAAGATGGTTGTCGGCTTTCTTGAAGAGCGAATTGAACAGTCGGTCAAACTCTTCTGTGAGTTCTCCGCCACGTGTGAAGCATAGTTGCTGGATATTCTGAGCCACACTTTTATTGTTCTCGAAAAGAGACAGGTAATAAGCCACACCGCCCATTGCCATATAGCACTCGATGATTTCCGGCCGTTCATAATAGAAGCCCTGCGATTTGAAATACTCTTCTACCTCATGCAGCTTGAATGGCGAGAGCAGAATGTTGTGGGTGATGCGATTGTGGAGCCCTCCTCGTGAATTGATAACCTGGTTGAGCATCCAGGTGGTAGCACTTCCGCAGGCTATCAGTTTGATGTCGCTGCGGTAAGAAGCCCAGTCGTTCCAGAAATGTTCCAGGGCACTGATGAAATGGGAAGCATACGTGTCGAACCAGGGGAGTTCATCGAAGAAGATGATTTTTATTCCTTCTGACATCTTTTCCAATGCTTTCTGAAGAAGTCGGAAGGCTTCCGGCCAATTGGCGGCATCTGTCTCTATGCCTAACTGGTCGTTGAGTGCGAAGCTGAAACTTGCAAGCTGCTCCTTGGTTGAAACATTGTCTTTGCCCGTGATGCGGAATGCAAACCGGTTTTCAAACAGTTCTTTTACCAGAAAAGTCTTGCCTACACGTCGTCTGCCATAGATGGCTATAAATTCAGATTTGCGGCTTGAAATATACTCTTCAAGCTTTTCAATCTCTTGTTCTCTGCCTATAATATTCTCCTTCATATCTATCTAATATTAGTGAAACCTGTCGCAAAGTTACAAAAAAAAATGAGATTACGACAACTTTTAAACGAGAAATCTGTCGTAATCTCGATAAAAATGCGAGATTACGACAGATTTCTCAAAATGTTACCCCGGAAAGCGAAAGTTAAAAACGAAATAGGTCTTTCATTGTAACCTGACAATGAATATCGTCTGCATAACCTCCTGGAGTTAGACCGTAGGTGGTAATCATCGTTATGAGGATGGATTTGTTTGTTCCTGTTTCTTTTATGAAAACAGCTTTTCTGTTTCGAATCTTCATGTCCTCCTCTTCGCTTATAGATGGCGTTTTTGCTTTTCCCACCTATCGGCATGAACTTTCTGATGAAACCACATTGTTCTAGTTCTTGTAGAGCATTGGAGAATGTGGTGTTGTCGGAGAGGCCAGTTGCATCTAAAATGTCTTTTCTCAACATACCCATTTTTTTGCTAGCCAATGCTGTGATAATGGAAATATGGGTCGTTGGTCTTTTAAACAAGGATGCATAGAGCGCATTGAATTCCTGGGTAAGTTCCCCTCTCTCTGAAAAGAACATTCTATCGAAATTCTGTGCTACGCTTTGTCCCCTTTTCAGAAAGCTCCAGTAATAAGGAATACCGCCAAGTGCCATATAGGCCTCTAGAATCTGACGTTCTGTATATCCCAGTTTACGCTTTTCGCAGAATTCCTGGCATTCTCTCAAGCTGAATGGTTCCAGAAATATCTGGTTTGTTAAGCGATGTTGAAAGCCTCTCTTATCAGGAAAGTCTTTCCTACGCGTCGTCTGCCATATATAGCTACAAATTGCGACTCTTCTTCTTCGAGTAGCCCTTTGAGAAGCTCTATTTCTTTTTCCCGTCCTACTATCATATCTTTCTGTATATTAATTGTTTATTGTGCTGCAAAGATACAAATAATTAATTTATTAGTCGTGGAAATGTGCGAAAACCGATAGATTTCCACGACTAATAACAGAAAACTTCACACGCCCTGGTGCTTGGGCTTTCAGAGCGTGGTGCTTTGAACCCTTCAGCCTGTTCTTGAACCATGCGAAAGATCTATCGTTATTAATAGCTTTGTGGAGGGGAGAAAGGATGAATTGCATTTGTTTTTCCTGCATTTTACCGATTAGTATCCTTTTTATACCGATAATTAGACCTAAAAGAGGGGCTTTTTCCCTAATTTTGCAACCGAAATGAACAATTAGTATATTCACTAACTTAATAATAACATCAGTAAAATGAATAAACTATTCACATTTATCGTGTTGTGGATGATGTCGTGTCTCCCAACTCTGGCACAGGCTCCGATGGACGGAGGTGTATGGAAAGACAACACTGGTAAGCATATCAATGCTCATGGTGGCAACATCTTCAACTACAAAGGTACCTACTATTGGTACGGCGAGAGCCGCTCGGTAGATGGCAAACCTTACAGCTCACTGGGCGTAAGCTGCTTCACCTCGAAGGATCTCAAGAACTGGAAGAATCATGGTCTGGTACTTCCTGTAACAGATGAGCCAGGCAGCGACATTGAGGGTGGTTGCATCATCGAGCGTCCTAAGGTTCTCTACAACCAGAAGACCAAGAAGTTCGTGATGTGGTTCCATCTTGAACTGAAGGGTAGGGGCTATGGTGCTGCCCGCTATGGAGTGGCAACCAGCGATACTCCTTTCGGACCTTTCAAGTTCATTCGCTCAGGTAGAGTGAATCCGGGTATCTATCCTGTGGGATTTGCCAAACCAGATACCACCGACCTCAAGCATCAGCTTCTCTTCCCGGAACTGAAGAGCTGGTGGACTCCAGAGTGGCGCAAGCAGATAGAACGCGGTATGTTTTGGATGAGAGACTTTGAGGGCGGACAGATGTCGAGAGACATGACCATCTTCATCGACGATGATGGCAAGGCTTATCACATCTATTCTTCAGAGGATAACCTGACGCTCCAAATCGCACAGTTGACTGATGATTACATGCAGCACAACGGCAGCTATGTACGTGTAGCAGCTGGTGGACAGAACGAGGCTCCAACCATCTTCAAGCAGGATGGCATCTACTGGATGATAACCAGCGGATGTACCGGATGGGCTCCTAATGCTGCCCGCATGTTCAAGGCTAAGAATATCTATGGTCCTTGGGAGCAGTTGCCTAATCCTTGCCGCGGCGAGGGAGCCAACAAGACCTTTGGTGGTCAGGGTACTTTCATCTATAAGGTGGAAACAGCAGCGCAGAAGAAGATGTTCCATGGTGCCGACTATGTGTTCATGGCAGACATCTGGAATCCGAAGCATTTAAGTGACAGTCGTCATCTCTGGATACCTATTTCCTGGGAAAATGGTATGCCAGTGTTGAAAAAACAATAAAAAATAAGGTCGCTTTGCTCGTTTCTAACTATTTTTGATTATATTTGCAAAATATTTGCAAGAATATCCATCGACTATCGGTATATTTATGCTATCTAATCATGGACATATTTATGCCTTCAAATAAAATAAGAACAAACAAAAGTACAACAAACAGTTACAACTATCTATGAATTATATATATAGAACGATCATAATGGTAGTCTTGGCGATAGTCCCATTCATGGGGGCAGACGCCAAGAAGAAAGTGGCGCAGCAGAGCGACCGCCAATATTGGTGCTCGCTGGCCTACAAGATGGCGCAGCCAGTGCTCGAAAACATGGCTAAGGGCGAGTTGCAGAAGAACATGCAGACTGAGTTCAGTCCTAGCTTCGACAACCGCAACAAGAAGGTACTCTATATGGAGTGCTTCGGCAGACTGATGGCAGGTGTGGCTCCATGGCTCACCCTTCCGGATGATGCCACAGCCGAGGGCAAGCAGCGCAAGCAGTTGCGTGAGTGGGCTTTGGCTTCCTACAAGAATGCCGTTGATCCTCAGAGTTCAGACTATCTCTGCTGGGGTATCGGTGGTCAGAACCTGGTAGATGCCGCTTACATCGCCGAGAGTTTCCTCCGTGCTTACGATACACTCTGGAAGCCATTGGACGAGGTAACCAAGAAGCGCTATCTGGCAGAGTTTGCCAAGCTCCGCCACATCGACCCTCCTTATACCAACTGGCTGCTCTTCTCTTCAACCATCGAGAGCTTCATGGCAAAGGCGGGGGGCGATTTCGATGAATATCGCGTGAATTCGGCTTGCCGCAAGGTAGAGGAGTGGTATGTAGGCGATGGCTGGTATGCGGATGGTCCTTCGTTCGCATTCGATTACTACAGCAGCTATGTGTTCCATCCGATGTATCTGGAGACACTGCAGGCGATGGTGGATGCCAAGGTAAATTCCCGTCTCGACTATCAGAAGTACTATGATAGAGAGCTGAAGCGCTGCCAGAAGTACAGCATCATTCTCGAAAGATTCATCTCCCCAGAGGGTACCTTCCCTGTATTCGGAAGAAGTATTCCTTACCGCATGGCAACCATGCAGCCTCTTGCCTTGATGGCTTGGTATCAGAAGTTGCCTAAGGATTTGAGCAATGGACAGGTGCGTGCAGCGTTGACCAAGGTGCTCCATCGCATGTTCGACCAGGAGAACAACTTCAATGAGAAGGGTTATCTCTCTATCGGTTTCTGCGGAAACAGCCAGAAGAACGTAGCCGACTGGTATACCAACAACGGCTCGCTCTACATGACTACCCTTGCCTTCATGCCTCTCGGCTTGCCTGCCGACCATCCGTTCTGGACAGATGCAGCACAGCCTTGGACCCAGGTGAAGGCATGGAACAATCAGCAGTTCCCTAAGGATCACCAGTGGAAGGATGAGATTGTTACCAAGGACAAGTGGTAATTTATAATTGATAATTTACAATTAATAATTGATAATTAATCATGCGTAAGATATTGATGATGTTGGCAGCAGCTGCCCTGGCCTTGCCTCTGAATGCAGCACAGCCAGCCAAGAAGACCGCCAAGGTCAAGAAACAGAATAAGAAGGAAGTGAAGGCTTCCCAAAAGTGGGACCACGAACAGGTGGTGGCACTCATCACAAAGGTGAACAGCTACTGGCAGGCTAACAACAAGCCTGAGGTGCGTGCCTTCTGGGATAATGCCGCTTATCATACCGGTAACATGGAGGTATATAAGATGCTCAAGGATCAGAAGATGCTCGACTACTCCATCCGTTGGGCTGAGCACAACGACTGGAGCGGTGCAACTGAGGCTAACCCAGCCAAGTGGAAGTACAAACCATACGGCGAGGGCAAGCAGCACGTACTCTTCGGCGACTGGCAGATCTGCTTCCAGACTTACATCGACCTCTATAACATCGAGGCAGCCAAGGGCAATGCCGCTGCATCAGAATACATGGTGAAGCGTGCCAAGGAAGTGATGCACTACGAGGCTTACTCTCAGCCAACAGACTACTGGTGGTGGAGCGATGCCCTCTACATGGTGATGCCGGTGATGACCAAGATGTATAAGCTGACCGGTGATACCAAGTATCTCGACAAGCTTTACGATAATCTCCTCACTACCGACGAGATTATGCTCGACAAGGAGACCAACCTCTACTTCCGTGATGGCAAGTACGTTTATCCAAAGCACAAGAGTGCCAACGGAAAGAAAGACTTCTGGGCACGTGGTGATGGCTGGGTTCTCGCAGGCTTGGCAAAGGTGCTGCAGGATATGCCGAAGGACTACAAGCACTATCAGTTCTTTGTAGATAAGTTCCAGAAGTTGGCTAAGGCTGTGGCTGAGATTCAGCAGCCAGAGGGCTACTGGACCCGTTCGATGATGGACCCTGAGCATGCACCAGGACCGGAGACCAGCGGTACAGCCTTCTTCACCTACGGTATGCTCTGGGGTATAAACAATGGTTATCTCAACAAGAAAGAATATAAGAAGGTGATAGACCGAGCATGGACATATCTGACCGAAACTGCTGTACAGGCAGACGGCAAGGTGGGCTATGTGCAGCCTATCGGCGAGCGAGCTATCCCAGGACAGACCGTGGATGCCAACTCACAGGCAAACTTCGGTGTGGGAGCCATGCTTCTCACTGCATGTGAATATGACAAATATTTAAATTCAAAATAAAGAGAAATGAATAAAAGACTGTTCGTAACATTGAGTATGGCAGGCTTGGCAATGGTGGCTTTTGGTGCTAAAAAACCGAAGGCCGCCATTAAGCCGTTAAATAAAACGGTAGCCATCCAGCAGCCTACTTTCACAGAGTGGCACGACCTTCAAGTGAATGAAATCAATCGTTTGCCTTTGCACACCTTGCATTTCGCTTACGATCCTAACGATTTCCCTGGAACGGGTGCTGAGTATCTTGACAAGAAGAAGAGTATGAACTACCTGTCGCTCGACGGCACATGGAAGTTCAACTGGGTAGCCAACGCTGATGAGCGCCCTACAGACTTCTACAAGACTGACCTTGACGATTCAAAATGGAAGAACATCCAGATGCCAGGCAACTGGGAGATGCTGGGCTATGGTCAGCCTGAGTATGTGAACGTGGGCTTCGCTTGGCGTGGTCACTTCAACCAGCAGCCACCTGCAGTTCCTACCAAGGACAACCACGTAGGTTCCTATCGTCGTGAAATCAATATCCCTGCCAACTGGGATGGAAAGCGTGTCATCGCTCACTTCGGCAGTGTAACTTCCAACATCTATCTTTATGTAAACGGACAGTTTGCCGGTTATGCAGAGGATAGCAAGGTAGCCGCTGAGTTTGATATCACTCCTTTCCTGAAGAAGGGCAAGAACCTCATCGCCTTCCAGTCTTTCCGCTGGTGCGATGGTTCCTGGTGTGAGGATCAGGACTTCTGGCGTCTGAGCGGTCCGGCTCGTGAGAACTATCTCTATGCCCGCTCTAAGGAACATCGTCTGCTCGATGTTCGTGTGGAGACTGAGCTGAAGAACAACTATAAGGATGGTGCACTCAACATCACAGCGAAGTTGCAGGGCAACACCTTGGCTTACTTCGGTCTTTACGATCCAGACGGCAAGGAGGTCATCGTAACCGGTACAGATAATGTAAGAAATGGTGTGGCTAAGTATCAGCTCCGTGTGAAGAATGTTCGCAAGTGGAGTGCTGAGACTCCTAACCTCTATACCCTGGTAGTATCTCCTATCCAGAATGGCGGCATGTATTCACCTTACGAGATTATCCAGGTAAAGGTGGGCTTCCGCAAGGTGGAAATCAAGAACAAGCAGCTTCTGGTAAACGGTCAGCCTGTTCTCCTGAAGGGTGCCAACCGTCATGAGATGGACCCGGATGCTGGTTACAACGTAAGCGAGAAGCGCATGATTCAGGACATCATGATGATGAAGCGCCTGAATATCAATGCCGTTCGTACCTGCCACTATCCTGATGATCCACGCTGGTACGACCTCTGCGACAAGTATGGTCTCTACGTGGTTGCCGAGGCTAACCAGGAGAGCCACGGTTTCCAGTATGGCGACGATGCTGCTGCCAAGAAGCCTGAGTTTGCCAAGCAGATTATGGAGCGCAACCAGCACAATGTGTCTATGTTCTACAACCATCCTTCTATCATTACATGGAGTTTGGGTAACGAGACCGTGATGGGTGACAACTTCATCCAGGCTTACAATTGGATTAAGAGCCAGGACAAGACCCGCCCTGTTCAGTATGAGCAGGCTCACCGTGGTGCGGGTACCGATATCTTCTGCCCTATGTATTATCCTGTAAGTGCCTGCGAGAAGTATGCAAAGGATCCTAACAGTCCGATGCCGCTCATCCAGTGTGAGTACAACCATACCATGGGTAACTCTGGCGGAAACCTGAGCGACTACTGGAATCTGGTACGCAAGTATCCTATCTTCCAGGGTGGTTTCGACTGGGATTTCGTAGACCAGGCATTGCACCGCAACATTGTGAAGCCAATGAGCATCTTGCCTTACAAGATGAACAACGAGGAGCTCCGCAAGATTGAGTATACATACGGTGGTGACTACAACAAGTATGATCCTAGCGATAATAACTTCAACTGCAATGGTATCATCGGTCCAGACCGCCAGATGAACCCTCATGCTTACGAGGTGGCTTATCAGTATCAGAACATCTGGGCCAAGATGGTAAGCGCTGAGGCTGGACAGGTGAGCGTATACAATGAGAACTTCTTCCGTGATTTGAGCAACTATGCCTTGGCATGGAGCCTGGAAGAGGATGGCGTAGAGACTCAGAACGGTACCATCGCCGACCTCGATGTTCCTGCACAGCAGAGCAGAACTTATACTATCCCTTACGATAGAAGTAAGATTACCGGTAAGGAGGTATTCCTCAACATCGACTTCCGATTGAAGAATGCTGAGCCACTGATGACTGCCGGTCAGGTGGTAGCTTATGCACAGTTGCCAGTAGTAACCAAGCAGGCTTGCGAGGGTGACTGCAGCAAGATGCTGGCTGAGGGTCATGGCAAGAAGAAGATGAAGCTTGCTGCCAAGAAGGATAATGTGATAGCTGTTACCACACCAAACCTCACCTTCAAGCTCGACCGTACTACCGGTCTTATCTCTGAGTATGCTTACAATGGCAAGTCAATGCTCGGCGAGGGCGGAACCTTGAAGCCAAACTTCTGGCGTGCTCCTACCGATAACGATATGGGTGCAGGCCTGCAGAAGAAGTTCAAGGTATGGAAGAACCCTCAGATGAACCTGAAGAATATCAACGTGAAGAAGGATAAGAAGGCCAACACCGTAACCATCGTCACATCATTCGATATGCCGGAGGTTCAGGGTCAGATGGATATCACCTACCTCGTATTCGCCAATACAGGTGCTGTGAAGGTAACGGAAGACTTCAAGGCTACAGAGGGTGCCAAGGTGAGCGATATGTTCCGCTTCGGTATGTTGCTGCAGATGCCATACACCATGGAGAAGAGCAACTACTACGGTCGTGGTCCTATCGAGAACTACTCCGACCGCAAGGACTGCATGCGCATCGCCATCTATAATGATGATGCCGACAACCAGTACTTCCCATACATCCGTCCACAGGAGAGTGGTACCAAGAGCGATATCCGCTGGTGGAAGCAGACCGATGCCACAGGCTTGGGCTTGCAGGTAAAGAGCTGCACACCATTCTATGCCAGCGCTCTCCACTTCGATACCGAGGAACTCGATGATGGCGATGAGAAGGAACAGCGTCACAGCTTCGACCTGAAGAAGTCTAAGTTCACCAATCTCTTCCTCGATGCAGCCCACATGGGTGTAGGCGGTGAGAACTCTTGGGGTGCTTGGCCATTGGAGAAGTATCGCATACATTATGGAAACAAGACCTTCAACTTTGTGCTGATTCCTCAGACAAAATAGTAGAAAAACAGGGATTTGAACAAAAATCCAATATATTTAAACAGAAAATCCACCTCATTTGGGGTGGATTTTTTGTATCTTTGCAACCGTAAATCTATATATGATAAACGAATCAATATAGAAAAGATAAACGAATCAATATAGAAAAAGAATTTCAACCTAAAAAAGACAATAACGAACAATATGAGAAAAGCTAAGTTTTTTGCAGCAGTGTTGATGGCGATGTCTTCGCTCGGAGCTTTCGCACAGCATCAGTTTTCAGTTCAGGCAAACAAGCCTGGAGTAGAAATTCAGCCTACCATGTATGGTATCTTCTTTGAGGATATCAACTTCGGTGCCGATGGTGGTCTCTATGCAGAGATGGTGGAGAACCGTTCCTTCGAGTTCCCACAGCGCCTGATGGGATGGAATACATTCGGAAATGTAACCCTCAGCGACGTGAAGCCTGCCTTCGACCGCAATCCTCACTATGTTACATTGGAGAGCGCTGGTGCCCGTGAGAAGCAGACCGGTTTGGAGAACCGCGGTTTCTTCGGCATGGGCTTGAAGAAGGATATGAAGTACGATTTCTCCGTATATGGCCGTCTTCATCTCATCGATGGCAAGCAGGCTAAGATTCGCGTAGAGTTGGTTAACTCTAAGAATGATGTCATTGCCAAGAAGAGCATCACCATTACCAATAATAAATGGCAGAAGCATACTGCTTCGCTGACTTCTCCTCAGACAGATGCCAAGGGTTTGATGCGTGTTTATCTGGAGAAAGGTTCTGAGAGCGTAGATCTCGACCACATCTCTCTCTTCCCATCAGACAACTGGAATGGTCTTCGTGCCGACCTCGTTCAGGACCTTGCCGACCTGAAGCCAGGCATCTTCCGTTTCCCTGGCGGATGTATCGTAGAGGGTACCGACCTCGACACCCGTTATGAGTGGAAGAACAGTGTAGGTGCTCCAGAAAATCGTCCTCTGAACGAGAACCGCTGGAGAGATACCTTCCCACATCGCCTTTTCCCTAACTACTATCAGTCGTTGGGCTTGGGCTTCTACGAGTACTTCCTCCTTTCAGAGAAGATTGGTGCAGAGCCATTGCCAATTCTTTCAGTAGGTTTGGCTTGCCAGTATCAGAACAGTGATAAGGATCCTAATGCGCATGTAGCAGTTAAGGATTTGCAGAGCTATATCGACGATGCACTCGACCTCATCGAGTTTGCCAATGGTCCTGTTACCTCTAAATGGGGTAAGCTCCGTGCTGATATGGGTCATCCAGCACCATTCAACCTGAAGCAGATTGGTATCGGTAACGAGCAGTGGGGTCCTATGTATCCAGAGCGTCTGCAGAAGTTCATGGAGCAGATTCATGCCAAGTATCCAAAAATCAAGATCTGCGGTTCATCAGGTCCTTCTGCTGATGGCAAGGATTTCGATTACGGTTGGGAGCAGATGCGCAAGTTGGGCGTAGATATGGTTGATGAGCATTACTACAAGAGTCCAGAGTGGTTCCGCAGCAATGCCAGCCGTTACGACAAGTACGACCGCAAGGGTCCTAAGGTATTCGCAGGTGAGTATGCTGCCCATGCCAAGAACGATCCTAACTCATGGGAGGCTGCGCTTTCTGAGGCTGCCTTCATGACGGGTCTTGAGCGCAATGCCGATGTGGTTTATCAGGCTACATACGCACCTCTCTTCGCTCATGTAGAGGGATGGCAGTGGCGTCCGGATCTCATCTGGTTCGATAATCTGACATCTGTGCGTTCTGCCAACTACTATGTTCAGCAGCTCTACGGCTTGAACAAGGGTACCAATGTGTTGAAGCTTACAGAGAACGGCAAGGCAGTGGCTGGCGAGAATGGTCTCTATGCCAGTGCTTGTTTCGACAAGGCAACCAAGAGCTACATTGTGAAGATTGCCAACACCTCTAACGAGGAGAAGGAAATCAACGTTACCTTCAATGGCATCAAGAAGTTGAACCCTGGTAAGGTAACTGTTCTCCATGCCGACAATATCCAGGCAGAGAACAAGATTGACAACAAGAACGTGGTTGTTCCTGTGGTATCAGATGCTCAGGCAAATGGCAATGTCTTGAATGTGAAGATGAAGCCAAACAGCTTCGTGGTATATCGATTCTAATAGATTCGTTCTTTTATATAAAAGACTGTTTTTAAGCAGACAAATAAAGGTTATTAAGGTACGAGATTTAAAGGATAATGAAGATCCCTTGCAGCAGAAATGTTGCAAGGGATTGTTTTTTTTGATTTTTTTTAATGCCAAAGAATGAATAAATAACAAAATATTTGCCCTTTCTACTTTTTTTTATTAAATTTGCACTCGTAAAGTGTTTACTATAAAATAATTGAATAAAAATAGAAAGTGATATGAGATTAAGAAATCTTATCTTGATGGTTCTTGCTGTGATGTGTACATCCCAGGTGATGGCGCAGAGTAAACGTAATGTGCGTAAGCGCCCTGCCAAACGTACCGTCGTTAATAACACCAAGAAACCAGTTGACAAAACTAAGGACGCAAAGTTGCCTGTAGATTCTCAGGCTGTGGCTCCTGCTGCTCAAACTACGGCTGTTCCGGCTGCGGCAGCACCTGCAGGCTCTACAGCAACACCTGCAGCTGCTCCTGCTGCAACAACTTCTGCAACAACTCCAGCAACGACACCGGCTGCTCCTGCTACCCCTGCTGCGGGTGAGGCATCATTGTTGCCACCGCCAGCTCCTGCTGTTCCTCAGGACCGCGTGGACACCATCTACTACAACAAGAATTGGAAGGTGATAACCAACAAGGCTTTCGCCAGCTATTATCGCTATGCTCTCTATCCAGCGAACCCAACCATGACTAAGGAGTTCAAGACCTATTATATTGATGGCGCCTTGCAGGGCGAGGGCAGTTTCCTGGAACTCGATAAGAATGATGATGCCAACAGTAAGTTTACCGATACTTACATCTCTTATTACAAGGATGGCAATGTAGAGGAGAAGAAGACCTATGTGGATGGCAAGCTGAACGGTGAATATTCCATCTATTTCAATAATGGCAACATCAACAAGCACTTCCTGATGAGCGAAGGCCGACGTGATGGACTTTCTGCCACTTTCACCGAGGATGGAAAGATCTGTACCCTCACCCCATACGTTTCCGACCAGCCGGATGGCTACTATGTGGTGGTTGACATCGATGGCAACTACTCCAAGTATTCGCTTGCCGACAAGCAGCCAGTGCTTGAAACACCAAGCCCTTCGGAAATCGTTACGGAGTATAAGAACGGCGTGGCATGGCCTTACTATAATAAGAATGGTCTTATCGTGGGTGCCAGCAACACCATCGTGGAAGACATCGGCGGTTATCGCCAGATTGGTCTGTTCCTCGTAAACAAGAGTATGATTAATCTCGACCTCGACCCTAGTCAGATAGAGATTTATTCCATCAAGAAGGACAAGCGCAAGGATTTCGAGAAGATTTCTGCTCAGGAGTACAATGACAAGATCGAGAAATATGTGCGCCGCACTTCCATGATGCCGGCTGCCCGCAATGGCAATGTGAATGCCAACCTGGGTGCCCAGTTCTCTAACTCTTCCAATACGGTGAAGGATTTCCAGGCTCGCATCTGCCGCATGCGCAAGCTGGATGATGGCACCCGCATGAAGTATGCCGATAAGGAACCTACTGATTTGGGCTATCTGGAGCGTACTACCATCCATCCGGGTGAGGTTATCTTTGGCTATATCTATACCGACGACCGCAAGGGAGTGGATCTCTTCGTAAAGGTAAAGATCAACGGTATCGACTACTTGTTTGAATGGGACGATAGCAAGAAGTAATCAGATACAATCAGATATAATCAGATACAATCAGACCTAATCAGATGAAAACAAAGAAAATGATAAACTGCTTAATCAAGAGGTGCTCCTGTTTCGTAATGGGAGCACTTCTCGTTGCTGCCTGCCAGCGGCCAGCCGGTTCGGCAGAATCCGACGAGTATCGGGAAGCGTTGCGGAAGGTGGATGATTCCATTGCCGCACAGTCGCCTCTGGCCCGCAAGTTGGTAGAACAGGGCTTGAAGGAGGCTAAGGACAGCTTTGCCTTCTATGAGTACTATTCCCGAATGGGCAAGTACTTCTGCCTGTCGTCAACACCCGATTCCATGGTTCCTTATATAGATAAGGTCATCCAGTTTGCCAAGCAGCAGCCCGAGTCGCCTCGCCGCAACAGTCTGCTTGCCTTTGCCTACAACACGCAGGCAGCCAACTACCACAACTTCCATAAGAAAGGAGATGAGGCGCTGGCTCTCTATCTGGAAACCTATCGCCTGTCGCTGGCCAGCGATACCAAGGACCAGTCGCCTATGATATGTGCCAATGTGGGAGACGCCTATCTTGCCCAGAACCAGTTGCCCGAGGCTGCCCAGTGGTATCGCCGTGCGCTGTTTCTGGTTGACTCGCTCAATTTGCCTAAGAAAGAAAATATCACCCTCTATCTGGGATTGGCTACCATCTACTTGCAACTCAACGATTTTGATACGTCGCTTCAGTATTATCAGCAGACGGAGAAGTATTTCAATCAGATGTCTGTAGCGATGCAAGCCTATTATTTGAACAACTACGGAAATTATTATTATTATTCTAAGGACTACAAGAATTCCCTTCGATTGTTTTTGCGCCTCAAGGATTTGCTGGAAAAGCGTGGCAAAACGGAGACCTTCGATATGTATCTCTGTAAACTCAATATGGCTGATGTCTATCTCAATCTGGATCAGTTGGCTGAGTCGGAGAAATATCTCGATGAGGTAGAGCCTTATATGCGTAAGAATGCAGACGACGTAGCGGTTTACTATTGTCACACCATCCGCATCGGACTGGCTGTGAAGAAGCATGATATGCAGGCAGTTACCCGCATTCTGGATTCCGAGAAGGATATGCCGGTGATGCCTTTTACCATGCGTCAGATTCGCAATCATTATCTCAGATTGTACTACAAGGCAATGGGAGATTACCGCCAGGCATACGAAAACCTGCGTGAAGATGTGCAGCAGAACGATTCCCTGGAACACCGCCGCATTAACATGCGGGCATCCGAGGTGATGGAGCGATTTACGCAAGATACCCTCAAGCTTCACCACGACCTGGCGATGGAGCACAAGAATGTGGAGCTGCAGGAGGTGAAGATGTTTGCCATCGCTGCTGTTGCTGCTGTCTTGCTGATTATCATGTTCTTCATCATGAAGACGGTTCAGAACCGCAGACGCATGGAGACCAATAAGCTGCGTATCATGCAGCTCAGGATGGAGGCTGTGCGCAACCGAATCTCTCCTCATTTCGTCTTCAATGTGCTGAATAATAAGATAGTGCATTCGGGCAATGCCGAGGCGGATGAACTGATGCGCCTGTCGAAGCTGATTCGTGCCAACCTCGATATGTCGTGCCGACTGGATGTGAGCCTGGCAGAGGAGTTGGATTTCGTGAAGCAGTATGTGGAGGTAGAAAGACCTCTGGTGGACGGCAACTTCGAGTTCAAGCTTGAGGTGGCTCCGGATATCAACCTCGACAAGGTGCACGTACCTTCCATGTTTGTACAGATATTGGTGGAGAATGCCCTGGTTCACGGATTGAGAGGATGGGAAGGCGAAAAGCGACTGCAGGTAAAGGTGGAACGCAGGCAGAATGGTATGACATCCATCTCCGTCATCGACAACGGACCGGGTTTCGATATCCGAAGCACGGGTAAGAAGCGGACGGGACTGACGGTGCTCAGTCAGACCATTGCGATGATAAACGAACGCAACCGCAGCAAGATGACCTTCTCCATGCGTAACCTCAAGGGTGAAGACGGAAAGGTGCTGGGCTGCGAATCCAGTTTCTGTATACCAGACGAGATTAATTTATCTATATAATATAATAAGGTGTAAACTAAGGGGAATATGAAAATAGTTATTGTAGACGATGACAAGCAGGCGGCTTATGACTTGGAGGCTCGCCTGCTGAAGAGTTATAAGATTGAGGTGGCTGGTGTCGCCTTGAACGGTTTGGACGGATTGGCGCTGGTCAACAAGCATCGTCCTGATGTGTTGTTTCTCGACGTGCAGTTGCCTGATATTTCGGGCTTGGATTTCCTTGACCGTATCGATGATTTTACGGATGGCGACTGTCGTGTCGTGATGTATACGGCATACGACAAGTTTATCCTGCCTGCCTTTCGCAAGAAAGCTTTCGATGTGCTGCTCAAGCCGATAGACAATAAAGACTTGGCGCTGATTATGGGTAGACTGGAAGAGGCTGGCATCGAGAGCCTTCCATACTCAGCCCGGGGAGTATCGCTGGATGAAAACGGCCTGAGCATCCCGAATCCGAAGGATGACAAGTTCCTGCTCTATACCAACGGCGCAGACTTCAAGCTGGTTGACAAGCGAGACATCGGTGTGTTCAAGTATAATCACGACGGTCGCTGCTGGGAGGTAGTGGTGGCAGGTGTTCCTACTCCTGTTCGCCTGAAGCGCAATGTAAAGAGCGAATCGCTGGCAGGACTCGACAAGCAGTTTGTGCAGGTCAATCAGAAATACATCATCAATATGGACTATCTGATAGAGGTGGTCGACAATGTCTGCCATTTCTATCCGCCGTTCGACCACATCGATTATGTAAAGGTGGGCCGCTTCTTCCGCAAGAAGTTTATCGAGCGTTTTTGCAGCCTGTAAATGCGTATTTCCCCTTCAGATACCAACATATTGTATGAAAAAGGGCGGAAAAGTTTGAATTATGCATAAAAAAACGACCAAGATGGTAGCAGTTAGCCAATTATTTCGTAACTTTGCACCCGCAAACTTATAAAAATAATAAAAGAAGAATGGCTAATTTGAGATTTGAGGTTGTAGCCGAGGCCTTTAAGAAAAGACCTGTAGAGGTAGAGACTCCCAAGGTGCGCCCTTCGGAGTACTTCGCCAAGTATGTATTCAACCGCCAGAAGATGTACAAGTATCTGCCATCTGATGTGTACGAGAAACTCATCGATGTAATTGATAATGGTACTCGTCTGGACCGTTCCATCGCTGATGCCGTGGCTGCCGGCATGAAGCTCTGGGCTGAGGAAAACGGGGTAACGCATTATACGCACTGGTTCCAGCCATTGACCGAGGGCACTGCCGAGAAGCACGATGCCTTTGTGGAGCATGACGGAAAGGGTGGTATGATTGAGGAGTTCTCAGGCAAGCTGCTGGTGCAGCAGGAGCCTGATGCCAGCTCGTTCCCTAATGGTGGTATCCGCAACACCTTCGAGGCTCGTGGCTATTCTGCATGGGATCCTACATCGCCTGTGTTCATCATCGACGATACCCTCTGTATCCCTACCATCTTTATTTCTTATACCGGTGAGGCTTTGGACTACAAGGCTCCATTGCTCCGCTCGCTCCATACCCTGAGTGAGGCGGCTACCGAGGTGTGCCACTATTTCTACCCACAGGTAAAGAAGGTGCAGACCAATCTCGGTTGGGAGCAGGAGTACTTCCTGGTTGATGAGAGTCTCTACTCGGCACGTCCCGACCTGATGCTCACGGGCCGTACCCTGATGGGCCACGACTCGGCAAAGAACCAGCAGATGGACGACCATTATTTCGGAACCATCCCTGAGCGTGTGCAGGCTTTCATGAAGGATCTGGAAATCCAGGCTCTCGAACTCGGCATTCCTTGCAAGACCCGTCATAACGAGGTGGCTCCAAACCAGTTTGAGTTGGCGCCAATCTATGAGGAGTGCAATCTTGCCGTTGACCATAACATGCTCCTGATGAGTTTGATGAAGCGTGTGGCACATAAGCACGGTTTCCGTGTGCTCCTGCACGAGAAGCCATTTGCCGGTGTCAACGGTTCGGGTAAGCATAACAACTGGAGCCTCTGCACCGATACTGGTGTGCTGCTGCATGCAGCAGGCAAGACTCCGGAGGATAACCTTCGCTTCGTAGTCTTCATCGTAGAGACCCTGATGGGTGTTTACAAGCACAACGGACTCTTGAAGGCATCTATTATGAGTGCTACCAATGCGCATCGTCTGGGAGCCAATGAGGCGCCTCCAGCCATCATCTCTTCATTCCTGGGCAAGCAGCTCACCGATTTGCTCGACCATATCGAAAAGGCTGATAAGGAAGAACTCTTCGCCCTTGCCGGCAAGAAGGGTATGGAGCTGGATATCCCTGAGATTCCAGAGCTGATGATTGATAACACCGACCGTAACCGTACCTCTCCATTCGCCTTCACCGGCAACCGTTTCGAGTTCCGTGCCGTAGGTTCTGAGGCCAACTGTGCATCTTCTCTCATCGTATTGAATGCTGCCGTAGCTGAGGCGCTTGAAGATTTCAAGGCTCGTGTAGATGCCTTGATAGCCAAGGGCGAGGACCAGACATCGGCTATCATCGACATCGTAAGAGAGGATATCAAGACCTGCAAGCCTATCCGCTTCGATGGCAATGGCTATTCTGACGAGTGGAAGGAAGAGGCTCAGAAGCGTGGCTTGGATTGCGAGGCATCCTGCCCAGTGGTCTTCGACCGTTATCTGGACAAGGAGAGCATCGAGATGTTTGCCAAGACCAATGTGATGAGCGAGAGCGAGCTGAAGGCACGCAACGAGGTGAAGTGGGAGACTTATACCAAGAAGATTCAGATAGAGGCTCGTGTGATGGGCGACCTGACCATGAACCACATCATCCCTGTGGCTACCCACTATCAGAGCCGTCTGGCGAAGAACGTAGAGGGCATGATTCATATCTTCGGTGGCGAGGAAGGCAAGAAGCTGACAGCCCGCAACGTGAAGATTATCCGTGAGATTGCCGAGCGCACCGAGTCGATAGAGCGTGGTGTTGAGGCATTGGTGGATGCCCGCAAGGTGGCGAACAAGATAGAGAGCGAGAGAGAGAAGGCCGTAGCTTATCATGACACGGTGGCTCCAAAGATGGAGGAAATCCGTTATCAGATAGACAAGCTCGAGCTTCTCGTAGCCGATGAGCTTTGGACCTTGCCAAAGTATCGTGAGCTTCTGTTCATCAGATAATATTTCCTGGATTAGGAATTGAGATAATAAAAAAAGAGTGCATTGTGTATTACAGTGCACTCTTTTTTTTATATCTCATCTGTTTTTTTCTTTGTTTCTGATTGCTTTCTCAAAAAATATGCTTATATTTGCAGTTGTATTTATAAATACTCCATGGTTATGATAGAAAATAAATCTAAGATATTGCAGCCAAATGGAATCAAAGAGATACCCTATGGGGTATCTGATTTCACCGTCATGAGGGATGAAAACCTTTATTATGTAGATAAGTCGATGTACATACCTACATTGGAGAATGAAGGACGTTTCTTGTTCTTCATTCGACCTCGTCGTTTTGGAAAAAGCCTGTTTATCAGTATGCTCAAGTCTTATTATGACTGCAATACAACTCCTGAGCAATTCAATAGATGGTTTGGAGATTTGTGGATAGGACAGCATCCTACCCGTTGGCAAGGTAAGTATCAGATACTTCACCTTGATTTTTCGAGTGTTGGTGGAAAAATAGAGGATGTCGAAGTTGAGTTCGACCGATATTGTCGTGTGAAGTTTGATAGCTTTGTGGATATCTATCGCGATCATTATTCACCGGAGTTCATTCAGAAGGTGTATGAGGCGCCGAATGCCAACACGAAGCTTATCTTAATCAATGACGAATCTCAGAAGTTGGGACTCCAGAATTATCTGATCATTGATGAATATGATAACTTTACGAATACGATTCTCAATGAGAAGGGAGAAGATGTGTATCATGCCATCACCCATGCCGATGGATTTTATCGTGATGTATTCAAGAAGTTTAAGGGTACGTTTACCCGTATTTTCATGACGGGTGTAAGTCCGGTAACTCTTGATGATGTGACTAGTGGCTTTAATATAGGCTGGCACATCTCTACCAAGAAGGCTTTCAATCAAATGCTTGGCTTTTCTCAGGAAGATGTCCGTAAGATGTTCGTCTATTTTAAGAGCATGGGCAAGTTGCCTGCCGATTGCGACATTGAGTGGATGATTAATGATATGAAGCCCTGGTATGACAACTATTGTTTTGCCGAGGGGGCTTTGAATACACAAAGCAAGGTATTCAATTGCGACATGGTGGTTTATTATCTTCGCAATTATATAAACGAGGGAAAGGCACCCAGGGAAATGATAGACCGTAACACTAGGACCGACTATAGCAAGATGAAGAAACTCATTCAGCTTGACAAGCTTGATGGCAATCGCAAGAGTATCATTAAGACGATAGCAGAAACGGGTGAAATCGTAGCTCACTTAGAGGAGAGTTTTTCAGCCTACCAGTTGACGGATCCGAATATATTTCCAAGTCTGTTATTCTATTATGGCATGCTGACAATTAAGGGCACTCGTGGCGACCGAATGGTCTTAGGGATTCCTAACAATAATGTTCGCAAGCAGTATTATGATTATCTCAAGGAGATGTTTGAGGAGAAGTCGCCTATTGATACGTCTAAACTCGATGATTGTTTTTACGACATGGCCTATGAGGGCAAATGGCAAGAAGGACTGACGTTCCTGGCAGAGTCTTATGCTAAGGTTTCTTCAGTGCGTGATGGTATAGAAGGGGAGAGGAATATACAAGGCTTCTTTATGGCATATCTGAATCTTTGCAATTACTATATTACAGCACCTGAGTTAGAGTTGAATCATGGTTTTTGCGATTTCTTCTTATTGCCTAATTTGGCTCATTATGCAGTAAAGCATAGTTACATCATAGAACTGAAGGTATTGCCAAAGAAGGATTTCTCTGCTCTTTGTGAAGATAGAAAAACAACGAAGGCTGAGGCTCAATGGAATGAAGCCGTTGCTCAGATTCATCGCTATGCTGAAGCTCCTAGAGTTAAGGCATTGCGTCAGGATACCATACTCCATAAAATTGTAATGCAATTTGAAGGTTGGGAATTGAAAAAAATAGAAGAGGTTGAGTAAGAGTACGGAAGATAGAAATGATTCAAGTGTGGAAAATGTGGAGAATTACACAAAAGAGGTATCAAAAATGTGTAAATTTTGCGTTGATTTCGTGTAGTGTGAAGTAGAATGGTATCTATAAAAAATAAGCTCCCTCGGCTAGGAAATGCCAAGGGAGCTTTATCATTTTATGACTTCATACTGCTTCGTATGACTTCATATAGTTCATTTTATGATTTCATATTACTTCATACAACTTCATATTACTTCACAACAACCTTGATGGTCTGGCCATTTGAAAGCTTTACGAGGTTGATACCCTTTGTTGGAGCATTCAACTTCTGACCATCGATGGTGTAGCGACCTACCTCCTTCACGTCATTCCAGTTGATAACGTTAGAAATGCCGGTAAGGTCACTTTCTCCAACTGCTACCATGTTGGTATTGTCTACCCAGAGGTCGTTCATGGCAGATGCAAGAGCAGTCTTGCCATCCTTCTCTGTCTCTTTCATAGGACGGCTTACAAACGCAATGATATGCATGTTCTGGCTCTTCCATGCATCATCAAGCTCTACCTCATAGTCGTTCTCGTAACTGTTGCCGTTGGTCTGGAGAGCATCACCGAGTGTGCCGGTCACAATCTTGCGCAATACATGGTTGTGGGTGGTAGGCTTTGCCATGGTACCACCGGTGTTCTGCTTGCCTTTTACCTTATCCTCTGTAAGATAAACAGTGAGGCGTGCATCATCACCAATCAACTTCTGGTATTTGTTGATGAGCTTACCCATTACCTTGATGCTCAGCTTGCCTGTTGCATCATCAAGCTTAGAGTCAATGCTTACGGTAGAGAATGATGGATAATATGCTGCAGACTCGTTGATGATTGTGTTGAGCATGCCAACAACATTGTCCTGGTCGCTTGCTTTCTGAGCAGCCATGTTCACTGTCAATGCCTTGTCGTAATTGATCACGTCATTGTCGTAGAAGTATCTGTTAAAGGCACCGGAACCATCTGATGGAGTAGAGTAGTTGGCCAACTTGTTAGCCTCTGGTACAGTGAATACATCTGATAATGTTTCTACAGAGCCATCTTCATTTACCTGCTGGCTTTCTCCGTGGATAGAAACGATGGCCAGGTCGTCATCTTCACGAGCTTTGGCTGTCTTGGTGAGTACCTGGTCAGCAAAGTAGGTGTATTTTGACATCTGGCATGCGTAGAACTCTACCAGGTTCTTGGTACGCTCGAAGCTGTTGCTATACACCTTGAAGTTGGTTGTCAATGTATCATTTTTCAATTCACCCTCTGGAGCCTTACCCTCGATTTCTACTGGGTAGATGGTAACCTTGTGGTCACCGGTGGTCCAGGCATCATCTACTTTAAGACCTACAGGGATGTTTGTATAATCTGCGTCAGTGATGTCCTTGTACTGATCAGCAGCTACATTGTCCTTGCTATAGGTGAAAGAGCCGATTCGCTTGCCGTCCATTTCCATGGCGAACTTGGCATTTGTAATGTTGTCGCGACCTTCATTGTGGCATGTGAACGCCAATACCTGCTTATCGCCCTTCTTTGCAAATGGAACCGCAGCAATCTTGTCCATTACCAAATCGTGGAGAATGAAAGTACCATCCTCTTTTTCGATGATAAGCTGAAGCATCAGGTTAGAACCATCGTATCCGGCAGAGATAGGCTCCCACTGCCATTTGGTTTCATCGCGGCCATCTTCATAAATGTCACCAAAGGCGAGGAATCCATAAGGACCTACGTATGTACCAGAAGAGCCAATTGGCTTTTCTGACTCTACCTGCTCTGGTGTGTAATCGTAAAATGGCAACAATGCATAGAAATCCTTGGTATCGATGGTATATGGTTCATCAAACCAAACGTAGTTCCAATGCAATTGTGTGGTAGCAATCTCCTTCTCTGCAATGGCGTTGGTAACATTTCCCTTCTCGTCAATCTTGCAGATGGTAACCTTACTGTTACCGATAGGTGCTGTCAGGAAGAAGCGGGCACCTGCAATCTTGCAGCCCTCATACTTCTTGAAGGCATCATTGTAGAAGATGGTACCCAGAGACAAAGTACCTTTGGCACCCTTCATGCCTGATGGCCATACATAGCTCTCGTCGTAGCTATAGTTGATATAGCGCTGGTTTGCTTCCAATTCTCCGGCACGGGTTGCTATCTTCTTGGCTGCCTTCTGTGGAGTGGCAGTCTCTACCCATGTCTTGGCTGTTGCCTCCTTGTTGATGCGCTTCATGCTCTGAGCGTTGGCAGACATTGCCATCAAGGCAAGTGCTGCTGACATCAAGTAAATATTTCTCATTTCTTATTCTTTTATATTTTATTTATTTATGATTCTAAAGGAATATATCTGCTTTATGATTCTAAAGAGATATAATCTGATTACTTCACGTAGATCTTCTTCACTGTACCGTCGGTGAACTTCACGATGTTGAGTCCTGAGAATGGTACGTCAGATTGAACGCCCTGGGCATTGTAATATGCCTTAACCTCCTTGTTGCCCAACTCGATGTTGCTGATGCCGGAAGTTGCGCCTTCTGATACGTATACCTCATCGATGAAGAATGCATCTGATGCGAAGGTAATCTTCACTCTGCCGTTGGCTGTAATCTTGGTTGTACATTCTGTCCACTGGTTTGGCATCAGGTTGAATGTGCCGTTTTCTACAGTTCCGTTGCTCACGGTTACGGTCATAGTCTTGTTTGACTCAGCGTAAGGAGCTGCCTTGAATGTAAGAGTTACATCGCCGTTGATCTTGATCTCAGGAGAGGTGAAGGTGATGTTGGTGGCATTTCGTTTACCTACACGGGCACACTGGAAGCCTCCCTTGAAGGTCTGTACATTAGATGTCCAGCCGTTCTTGTCTGATGCGAATGCACCATTGGCAAACTGGTTAGGGTTGCCGCTTGTATAGAAGCCCTTACCGTCGTTACCACCTGTACCCAGACACTTGTCAAATGTTTCCTGGAAGATATAATTCTCTTCTGATGCAGTCTTGTTCAGGTTCTGGAAAGTGAAAGATGCCGTACCGTCTGCAGCGATAGCCATATCTGAAAGGATGATGTTCATCAACTTGGTGCCATCGGTGTTCAGATTATAAGATGTGCAGGCAGGAGTGGTATTGTTTGCCAGGCGGTTCTTGTTGCCGTAAGGCCATGCATCATACTCCTCTGTCTTCTCGCTCTTCACGTTGTCGGCAGGAACGAAGGTCATACGCTCATGGTCGTTGACACCAGCCATCATGGAGTTTGGAATGTTGTAATTCCATGCCTTCAGGTTGTAGTCGATGTGGTTGATCATGATACCTGAACCAGCCAGGGCTGCATCCCAACCTTTCTGCTGGCGGTTCTCTATCAGATAGTACTCATCGGCATGGTTTGGATTTCTGAAGATGTAGGCATCTCCGCCATCAGCCAGAGGCTTGATTCCTGATACCGATGTGTTCTCCTTCAGTTCGATTGGAGAAATCCAGCCGGCGGCATACTTCTCGTAGGCGGTGTAGCCGGCAGGAGTAAAGCCGTTGTCATTATAGTTACCCTGGCACATCAAGTCCCAGGTACCCATACCATACAGGCCGGTATAGTTCACATCGTATGCATCCGGATAGCCCAGGCAGTGAGAGAACTCGTGGCAGATGGTACCGATGCCATCCACTTCGTTAGATACAGAAAGTTCGTTGGAGCAGGCATAATCCACTACTGTCTTCTTGCCGCAGGCAACAGGAGAAACCATTCTTCCCTTGTGTGGCCAGATGGTGTCATCGCCACCGCCTGTAGCTTCGCCACGACCGGCATAGACTACGAATACCATCTCTACCTGTCCGTCGCCGTCCCAATCGTATGGGGCGAAGTCAATACCTTCAGCTACGGCGTTGCCCAGACAGCCTGAAATCATCGCCTGAACGTTCACGTCCTGTGCATCGCCATCGTTCTTGCCATAGTAAGCAGATTCACCAAGAGTGTAAGGACCCACTACGTCGAAATCCATCTCAAACTTGCCGTTGCTCTGCGCCTTGAAGTAATCAGCCACGCTACCCTTGAACTTACCCTCGCTGAAACCTGGCTCGTTGGCCACGCGGTTGTAGAAAGCCTTAGGGTCTTCCATGGTGAACTTCTTGTCGGAGAACTGAGCCAGCAGGATGAGACACTTCTTCTTGCCGGTGTAGGAAACACCTCTTGTGATGCTGGTGCTGCCATTAGCGTTACCGGAAAGGAGGTTCTTCTTGATGATGTTCTCAGGACAAGCCTGCTGGCGCATCACTCTGCTGCGTTCCTGAAGCTGGGCCATGTTGGCTGGCTTCAAGCCATCTGAGGTGTCGTAAGAATAGCGGTTGCCTGCCTTGTCTTCCCAAAAGTGCAGGAACTCATCGCCACACAACTGAACTTGGACTGCCTGTCCGTTCTTGAGTGTAAAGGTCTTCCAGATGCCTCGCTTGGCTGGTACTGCATGGATAGCAGAAACCGCCAGCAACATAGACATGAGGACTAACAGTTTTTTCTTCATAAAACGTTTTATTAAAGTTGTCTTATAACTAATTTCTTTATCCGTTGACAAAGTTAAGCATAAAAATTGAGATTCAGCCGATTGGCTTACATTTTTTAAGCTACATTTGCTTTTCAAAATGCCCATTTCTCCTAATCCTTTCAATTTGTAAGTTCGGAGGGATGAAATCTGCAAAAAAGAGAGAGATAACCCAATGCTTCCATGTGTTATCTCTCTCTCTTTAATATATCAACTTAATGCTTTCACTTTATTTTACCTTTGTGAGCTTGATCTTCGTTACGCTGAAGAACTCATAGCCGGTGAAGGTTCCACCAGGGGTATAGATACCACCGAACAATACCTGGTCTTGGTCGAAGACAATCTCCTTGCAGTCCTCGCTCCATGTACCCTTGATAGGGGTTGAGGTGAGTTGACCATTTGACAGGTTGTGCAGCATGATGTTACCCATGAAGCCCAGATCCTTGGTGAAGTCGTAACCCTCGATGAAGTTATACTTGCCCAGGTTGTCGAATGCTACATAGCCCTGCTTGGTATCTTCGTCATAGTGGAATGACAGACGTGCAGAAGAAGAGCTTACAGCCATACCTGTGAGATACAGAGTATTGTTGTAGTCGCCATCCTCTTCGTCGCTAGCACCGATGATCTTCACTACACTCTCCATTGGTGCACCCTGGCGGCTTACACCTGTGAGCTTCCACTTACCCTGGAGCTTCTCGTAAATCTGAGAGTCATTATCTTTCAGTGAAACCTGGGTTGTTGCATTGCCAATCTTGGCACCCTTAGCTTCTACGATGGTAATCTCGAAGGTGCGGTCGGCGTTGATTTCATCATCATCTACAGGCTCTACCTCTACATAGCCGATGCTGTCTGAAATGCTGATGGTCTTGTCTGTAATATAATAATGTACGTCTTCCTTGGCAGGGTTGCTGCCCACTTCCTTCACAGCGAGGGTAACATACACATTACCGTTGGTCTTGCCCTTTACCTCGATAGGCACATTGGTCAAGCCCATATTCTCCTTGATGACCATGGTAGGATTCTTCATGCTTACTGTTACGTCAGCAGCAGAGTTCCATGAATCATCGTCGCTAGAGCAGGCACCGAAGAAGGTGACCACAGCCAGCAACATTAATAATTTGATGTATTTCATATTCAAATGAATTCTTGTTGATTACTACATTATTATATTAATAGCCTGGGTTCTGCTGGCCAGCCAAGTGAGGGTTGGCATCCATCTCTGCCTTAGGGATAGGCCAGGTGAGGCGGTAGTCGTTTGCAGTATATTTCAATGCTCTGCCCTGCTTCACGATGATGTCGTTCAGATCCTCGTTTTCGTCGTGGTTAGGCTCGCGCTGGAAGCCCTCGCCGTAACGGCGGATGTCGCTCATGCGCATACCCTCGCCGATGAATTCACGCTCACGCTCTTCTTTTATTTCCTTGAGGAGAGTCTTCTGCTCAGAATAGTTCTCTGTTACATAATCCACGATGCGGTTGCTGCGCAGAATGTTGAGATACTTGTTTGCTTCTTCCTTGTGGTCCTGGCGAGCTTCTGCCTCGGCTACGATGAGATACATCTCTGAGAGGCGGAATGGCTTGCTCATGTTCATGAGGTTGTTGTTGCTGCCTGTGCGGAGGTCTGAGTTTCCTGGGAACTTGTTGAAAGCCATCGCCTCGTAGCTGTTACCCTCTACCTGCAGGTTGTCATACTGCTTCAGGAATACATCGGCACGAACATCACCCTCGAACTTCTCCCAAAAGAGGTTTAAGACGGCAGCTGTTGGAATGTAGTCTGCCTTGGTCTCCGACTCACTTACGTAGTATGCGCCGTTAGAGCTGCCCAACTCCTGTGCAGTCATCAGAGGGCGGAAGATGATTTCTGTACCCTCGTCCTTGGTCCAGAGCTTGGCATAGTCGTCGATGGTGGTCAGTCTGTACTTGCTGCTGTTGATGACAGCCTTTGCATATTTAGCCGCATTAGCCCAGTCGCCCTTAACCAAGGCAACGCGAGCCTGGAGAGCCTGAACGGTCTGTGAATGGATGTAAGCCAGAGGCTGAGCCTCTTCCTTGGCAACCTTCACACCCGATTTCTCGTATGCTACCAAACCATCGTATGCCTTCTGCATATCTTCCTCAATCAGAGCGAAGGTCTCTGTCAGGGTAGAACGGCTAGGGTAGTCGTTGAGATTACCTGTTGGCTTATAGACTGTGGTCAAAGGCAGACCGCTTGCTGCCTTGGTTGGATCACACTGTGTATATGACTGGCAGAAATGGTCTGCCAACCAGAAATACATGTAGGCACGAACGAAGTGTGCTTCGGCATCATAGTGAGCGAAGGCAATCTTGTCCTTATCGCTGAAGGCATCGCTTGCCTGCATGTTGGCTGCACGCTCCATGATGGCATTGGCTGTGGCAATCATGGAATAGCTGCCGCCCCACATGTTGGAAACGTCACCGTCGGTGATGGTAATCAAACCGTTTGAGAACTGACCGAGACGGTTACCGTTGCTGATCAGTCCGTGGAACTCGTCCATCTGTACATCTGACAGGTAAAGCCAAGAGCCAGATGTCACCACACGCAGGTTGGTGTACATTGCGTTGCGGAATTGGCGAAGGTCCTGCTCCTTCTCGATGGCTGTTTTGTCATCCAGCGAACCGTATGGAGCCTTGTCCATGCTGCAGGATGTGAACGCCATCGCGCACAGAAGCATCAATGAAAAATATATTTTCTTCATAATTCTTTTCTAGTAATACTTTTTGTTTAGAATGTTAACTCTGCACCAATCACAAACTGGCGGGTGTTTGGATAGTTGAAGTGAACCAGGTTGATGTCTGGCTCTGGATCATATCCGTCGAATGAAGTGATGGTAAAGAGGTTGCGGGCGATACCGAACACCTTGATGTCCTTGATGTAACGGATGGTCTGCATCCAGCTCTTTGGCAACTGATACTGAACGGTTAGTGTCTTCATGCGCAGGAATGATGCATTGCTCAGCATGTGGTCGTCGACGTAAATATCGTAACCATAAGCTGGGATGTCGGTAACCTGACCTGGAGTGGTCCATACGTTCAGCATGTCTACGCTCTGGTTGTAAGAGGTACCCATGTTGGCATTCTTGATGAAGTAATTGTCGTTGACGAGCATGTACTTGCCCGACTGCCAAGCGAAGTCTGCGATGACGCTGAGGCCCTTCCATGTGAAGTTGGTGCCGAAACCGCCAATCCATGGTGCATAGCGGTTCTTGCCCAGGAACACAGAGTTGTTGGTCTCGTCGTATGTCTTGGTGATGTTGCCGTTCTTGTCGTACCACATAGGCTCACCGGTGCGTGAATCAACACCAGCATAGCGTACCTTGTAGAACTCACCATAGGCATGACCCACCTCCAGTTTCAAACCTGCGCTGGCAAGCTCGTATTCGTCGCGACCTGCAAACAACTTTGTAATCTCGTTCTTGTTGTAGCAGATGTTGGCAGATACACTCCAGCTCATATCCTTGGTCTTGATGAGGTCAACGTTTACGGTTGTCTCGAAACCCTTGTTCACCATGTTACCGATGTTACCCATACCCGAGGCGAAACCTGTGGTCATAGAGTAAGGAATCTCCATCAGCATATCAGATGTCTCGTTGCGGTAGAAGTTGGCATCCACGGTAACGCGGTTGAACAAACCGAAGTTCAAGCCGATGTTCAGCTTGCTCACCTTCTCCCAAGTCAACTTGTCGTTGCTTGCCTGGGTGATATCGATGGAACCTTCGCCATTGTAGTTTTTGCCGGAACCGAAGAGTCCGTAGAAATCGTAAGAACCGGCACCTGAGTCATTACCGGTAGTACCATAGTTGGCGCTCACGGTCAGGTCGTCCAGCCATTTAACACCACGGAGGAAGCTTTCGCGCTTGGCATTCCACTTCAAACCGAGGGAACCGAAGGTACCCCAACGGTGGTCTGGAGCAAACTTAGAGCTACCATCGAAACGGAGTGAAGCATATACGTAGTACTTCTCCTTGAAGTTATACTCGGCAGTACCGAAGAGAGAGTTGGCTACTTCCTCTGAACGGCTGTCAGTCTGAGCTGATGGAGTGATGGTGGTAGCAGTGTTCAGCAACATACGGCGAACGTCGGTCTGACCTGTAGAAGTGATACCGAAACTACGACCCTTCTGGATGCGGGTCTCCTCACCCAGCAGCAGGTTTACATAATGAGGACCGAAGTTATGACGGAACTCAGCTGTATGAGTCAATGTGTAAGCGTAGTAGCGGCTGAAGTCAGCTGCTACACCTCCGGTATGAGCATCGATTACCTGACCCATTGGGGTAGTGAACTGCTCGTATGGGAGACTTGCTCTGTCGGCTGTAAGGTCGTAGCCAAACAAAGACTGCAGGGCTGTGAAAGTCAATCCCTCAAGAGGAGTGAACTGCTCGTTCAGCGACAGGTTGATGGTTACATTCTTACGGTCCTGTTTTGTATTGGCTACAGTGAACCAAGGCAGCAGGAACTGAGAGTAGAGGAGTCCGGCAGCGCGGTCGCCCTTCACCAGATTACCAGCCTCGTCGAAGCTATAATAATAAGGTGTATCGTATGGCAACGCCATCTTGGCAGCTACCAATGGGTTGGAAGCGTATGTCTTTTTGCTGTCAGCCCACATGCTGTTCTGGCTGTAGTCCTGAACACCGAAGTTAGAGCTGAAGCCCACCTTGAAGAACTTGTTCAGACGAGAGTTGATGCGGGCTGCCAAGGTGCTGCGGCGCATATTGGAATCCTCAATCAAACCATCCTCCTGATGGTGGTTGAATGAAACGAAATAGTTCATGGTCTGACCACCGCCCTGCAAGGTAGCGTTGATATCAGATGTTGGAGCCGAGTTCTTGATCATCTCGTCGCGCCAGTCGGTGCTGATACCATACTTATTTACCAGGTTGCGGATATTGTCGTTCACAGGCTGACCGATCATGTCGCGGAACTGGATATACTGCTGAGAGTTCATCATCTCCTGGCCCTTGCTGGTAGCAGAAGAGATACCATACTGTGCCTTTACGGTGAGCTGAACCGACTCGTTGTACTTAGCCTGCTTGGTAGTGATGACAATAACACCGTTGGCTGCACGTGAACCATAGATAGAGGTTGACGCAGCATCCTTCAACACGGTGATGTTGGCAATGTCTGATGGGTTCAATGTGCTGAAGAAGCTAGCAGTGATAGGAGAACCATCGAGGATGAACAGAGGCTGGTTAGAAGAACCGATAGAGTTGACACCACGCAGACGGATCTGTGCAGACTGTGAAGGGTCACCGGCAGATGACAGAACAGACAAACCAGATACCTGACCGGCGAGCGCATCAGTAAAGTTAGGGGTTACGACCGTTTCCAACTTCTTTTCTCCGATGTTGGAAATAGCGCCAACTACAGATCCCAACTTCTTGGCAGCACCGTAACCGGTGATGATAACCTGCTCAAGTACATGTGTGTCAGGATCCAAAACAACCTGCATCTTTTCAGATGCCTTTAATTTCTTGGTCACCATGCCGATGTAACTGAATTCCAGCTCGGCCTTGTTGCTCTCTAAATCAAGAGCGAAGTTACCGTCGATGTCGGTCACTGTACCAGAAGTAGTACCCACAATCTTTACAGATGCACCGATAATCGGTGAACCGTCTTCAGAAGAGGTAACTACACCAGAAACGTGAGTTTGTGCCAGCGCCATTCCCAAATTCAGGAAGACGCAAGCAATAAACATCATGAGTCTTTTTTCCATAGATCTCTTTTTTTCTTTTTATTGTTATTACTTACTATTTTTAACTTTAAAGTGTATTCTACTAATTTTTTTCGTCATTTTTAGCCCCTGATAGAGGGGGTGTCGCTGAAATCGGTGCAAAATTAAGCAAAATTTATCTTTCTTCCAAATGTTTTTGGGAAAATATAAAATAAATGGCTATATTTTCGGATAACTTGACGTTTTGTAAACCAAAAAAGAGTGAAATTTGCTATTTTTTATATTCATTAATGTATTTTTGTTAGTAAATGTTAGTTTTATGCAGTTTTTATGCAAAAATTCTTGTGAGTTTCAATATAAATTATTACCTTTGCCGCCAAAATGGAGGAAGATTAACGCTCATAGGGCGTGATGAGTTACGGATAATAAATTTAAATATCATAATTTTAAAAGTCGAAAGTATGAGAAAAGTTTTACTTTTTGCGACAGCATTGTGCCTTTCTTCAGCAGCAATGGCACAGACATCAATTGAATCTGCTCTCGATGCCCAGAAGGGTGAGAATACCTATAAGGTAGAGAGCAGTGAGGCTAAGAACACTTATTGGAAGTTTACAGCAGACAAGAACTATCTTGCCAAGGTATCTCCATTGTCTGGATCAAGCAATGTTCCTACTGTATTTACATCGGTAGAAGGAACAGATTCTCTCACCCTGGGTGGTGCGGGCTTGAAGTATCCTTCTAAAGCGTATGCCTTGGAAAAGGGTAAGACCTACTACTTCATCATGAACATGACGGGTGAGTCGGGCTTCAACCTCGACTTGTCTGAGATGTCTTCTTATGGCAAGGGTCTCTCTCAGGACAATCCTGCCGAGTTGAAGGTAGGTGAGGAGTTGTTCCTGGGTAATCCGCTGGGTGTTCAGTATGAGAACACTACTGCCTATGTTACCTATACAGCCGAGAAGACTGCGCAGCTCCAGCTCTCTTTCTCAAGCTATGTTGCTGGTGCCACAGTGAATGGTAATCCTGTTTCTGCTGAGTATGACCAGGCTACAGGCGGATATGTACTGAAAGTAAGCGTGGAGCAGGGTAAGACTTATAGCATCGCACTGAATCTTCAGGGTAGTGTCGTGGCAAACTCTAAGCTCGTAGAGGTGAAGGCTGGTTCTCTTGAGATGCCATTCGTTTTGAACGAGGGTGAGAACAAGGTGCCTGCTGAGATGGGCGACTATTACTTTACTTATACTCCTAACAAGACGGGTTATCTGAATATCTCCAGCGATGCTGTGCTGGCTGGTGGTCAGGTGAAGGTATATACCAGCTTGAGCAATATCACCTATCAGCAGGTAGCGGCTTCTTCTGAGTCGGGTACCTATAATGTCCGTGTAGAGATTCCTTATACTGGTTCTACCTATTATATTGTAGTGAACAAGTTGCAGAATTCTGATGCCGAGGATGTCATCAAGGCTGAGATGCAGGAATACCAGCCAGGTGAGACTGTGAATACAGCCTTCGAATTGACTGAACTCCCTGTAGAGAAGACTTTGCCTAGTGCTAAGGGTACCTATTATTATAAGCTCACGGTTCCTGCCAACACAGAGAAGTTTGTTACGGTTGAGACTGATGCCAATCTCGATGCAGCTACTTCTATCCTCTTCTACAACCAGCAGAATGGCGAGTATGGTGCTGCTACTGTAAAGGATGGTTTGCTGAAGACTTACGTTGGTGGCAATACATACGATGTTACTTACATCCTGAAGGTTACAGCCAATGAGGGTAATCCATTGGCATTCAAGGTTTCATATCTGGATGCAGAGAAGGGTTCTCTTGTAACAAACCCAGCTGAAGCTGTAGTGGGTGAAAACGAAATCACCGTAGATGGCACTGAATACTTCAAATATACAGCTACCAAGAATGGTAAGCTCAATGTGGAGGTTGAACCAGGTGTTACTGTCAGCTTCCCTAGAGGTACAGGCATGTATGATGGTGAATACACAGCCATCAACAAGGGTACCGACTTCTTTATCGAGGCTACTGCCGGAACCACTTATCTGATTAAGGTATCTGGTGCAGCCAAGGGTACAACCATGTATCTGGAAGAGAAGGAGTTCGCTGCCGGTGAGTCTCGCACTAACCCTATCGTCATGGAGGATAACGAATATACTTTCACCAAGGCAGGTGCTGCTGACCTCTGGTTGCAGTATAACGTAACTGAGGATGGTGTTCTCGACTTCGCCTGCGACCAAGGTTATAATGGTGGCAGCGACCGCATCGAAATCTTCAAGAATGAGGAGCCATACGGAACTACCATGATGGGTACTGAGACCGTAGGTAGTGTTTCAACCACCGTATATAAGGGTAAGGTTATCGTTAGCAAGGGCGATAAGCTCTATATCCACTGCGTTATCGCAGGTAAGGTTACCGGTAGCAAGATCAAGTTTACCAAGCATGAGGCTGAGCCAGGTGAAACTGTAACCAATCCATTGGTACTCACCAAGGGTAAGACCGTGACAATTACAGGTGCTTCCCGCAGTACTCCTGTATGGATGAAGGCTTCACTCCCTGCTGGTACAACCACCTTCCGCCTGAGCAGCTACTTGATGACAGCCCTCTATAACAGTCTGGAGGATGCCAAGAATGGCGCCAATGCCGAGGAGGTAAGAGCCAATTACGTACAGCTGCCTGATGGCTCTTACGTTTATGAGTTTACCAAGGAGATGGCAGCAGCAGGCGATGTTTACTTCCAGTTTGTTGATTCATACGGTGCTACCGACTTCACATGGATGGATGATGAGGCAACAGGCATCTGGAACATCGAGGCAGCTGGCGACAGCAAGGTATCTATCTTCAAGATGGACGGTACCCAGGTGAACCAGATTTCAGGCAATGGTGTATACATCATTAAGTCTAACGGTAAGACCAAGAAGGTTGTTATCAAGAAGTAATGGGGCATAGTGTGATAAGACAATACATTGTATAATAAAAGGTGCAAGTGGGGTGTAAGAACTCCGCCTGCGCCCTTTTTCGTCAAAATATCACCTGCATTTATACCTGTTGTTACTATCAGGAAAAGAGAAAAGAATTAATCAATTATTTATTTATACACATTAAAAAACGAGAAAACTATGAGAGGTCTCAAAAGACTGCTTTTGGCTTCCGTCTTGTGTGCGGGATATACCCAGGCCACCTGGGCTATCAAGGCATATCCCCATCCAATCACGATGCGGCAGCCTGACGGCACCACCTTGTTGGTAAGAATACAAGGTGATGAGAATTTCCACTTCGTTACTACCACGGATGGATTTCTCCTGAACAAGGACAAGAAGGGTTATTTCTGTTACGTGGATTACGACTGGAAAACCCAGAAGAAAGTGATGACCAGGCAGAGAGCACACAATGTGGATGCGCGATCTGAAAAGGAGAAGAAACTCCTGGAGTCATTGACCAGTGCGAAAGATGCCACTGCCGACATCTTGAGCAAAACCCCTATCATGAAGAAGGCGCCTAACAAGTTCCTGAGCCGCCGCATCGTTGCTCCCCGCAAGTATGCTGCCGAAACAAGAACCGGAGAGGCTACTGTCAAGGAATCGCAGTATCTGGTGGTCCTGGTTAACTTCCAGGATAGCGTGCTTCGACACACCCAGCAGGACTTCGACCACTGGCTGAACCAGCCTGGCTACAGCGAGAACGGCGGTACGGGTAGTGTGAAGGATTACTACCGCGACAATTCCATGGGTCAGTTTATCCCTAACTTCAAGGTAGTGGGTCCATACACCCTTTCCAAGCCAACAGCTTACTATGGTGGCAACAGCAGCAGTACCAGCGGTACTGATACCAACCCACGCGACATGGTGAAGGAGGCTGTGGAACTCGCCAAGAAGAACAATCCTGATCTGGATTTCCGCCAGTTTGATAACGATGGCGATGGCATCATGGACAACTGCTACGTAATCTATGCCGGATATAGCGAGGCAAGTACTGCCAATGGTGATGACATCTGGCCACACAGCTGGTATCTGGACGATAACACCACCATCGATGGTATCTTGATTCACGACTATTCCTGCTCTGCCGAGCTGGTAGGTATGCCAGGTGCTCCTGTAGTTCCATCTATGGATGGTATCGGAACCTTCACCCATGAGTTTGGTCATGTCCTGGGTCTCAAGGATATGTATGATACCGATGATACCAGCAATGGTAAGGGTATCGACCCGGGTGCCTACAGCCTTTATGCCTCTGGCAGCTACAACAACGATAGCCGTACTCCTCCTTGCCTGATGGCATTCGAGCGTATGCAGATGGGCTGGATGAAGGAAGGCGAGGACATCGTAGAGGTGAAGAACCCTGAGGATGTTACCCTGACTTCTATCGCCGACAACAAGGCGCGCTTCATCAACTGCCAGCCAGACCGTACACCTGGTACAGGTATGGAGTGGTTCATCCTGGAAAACCGCCAGCAGACAGGTTGGGACAAGTATATCCCAGGTCATGGTCTGCTCATCACTCATTACGACTATACCGATGAGATGAAGAAAGACTGGTGGGATATCAACGGACCAAACAACAGCGCCAAGCATCGCTGCATGTATATCGTGCCAGCCGACGGCATCGACAACGAGGTGACCCGTAGCGGCGATACCTATCCGGGTAAATCAGCCAATACATCTTTCACCGACACCACCACCCCTAATTCCCTGAATTGGGCGAAGGAACCGGTTAACGTGCCTATCACCAATATCATGGAGCAGGACGGCAACGTGATGTTCCAGGTTAATGGCGGTACCAGCAAGTGGAACTTCATCAAGACTCTTGTGCCAGAGAAGATTTACGATACACAGGCAACCTTCAAGGCAAACATCGAGAGCAACAAGGTAGATGTGGATGAAGTAGGCTTCTGCTGGAAGGAAGGCGCTTCTGCCGACCCAACCCTCACCGATGGCGTGAGCGCAGCAGGCAAGGTAGAGGATATCAAGGATGCCTCTTTCACAGCCAAGGGCCTGCAGCCAGGAACCACCTACAGCGTACGCTCTTACATGAAGATGAGCGATGGCAGCACGGTATATGGTTCACCGGTTCCATTCACCACCGAGTGGGCATACGCCAACGTAACCCTGGATACTCCATTCTACGGAAACTTCCTGAGCTGGACAGACGGCAATCCTGACGGATGGCAGATTATCGACCACAATGGCGATGGTACCACCTGGTATCAGGACGAGGGTGCCAATGCCGTTCACTACTCTCTGAACTATTGGAACGATGCAGATGATTATCTCATCAGCCGTCGCCGCTTCCACGTGCCAGAGAAGGGCGTGATGTTCTTCACCCGTGGTGTGACAGAGGAGAAAGGTGTGGAAGACCTGGAGGTATTGGTTTCTACCAAGACCAACGATCTGAACGATTTCCACCTCGTAAAGCGTTTCTCTTTTGCCGATTACTTCGGTGCTCAGCATGCTGAGGAGGTAGATTTGAGCCAGTTTGCAGGAAAGGATATCTATATTGCCTTCCGTGTCTGCTCAGAGAGAATGCAGAACGACCTCTGGTTGTGGAACGTGATGGTAACCCAGAAGCTCGATACGCCTAAGGACGTGAAGCTGGAGAGAACCGGCGAGAGCGAGCTTACTGCATCATGGAGCCCTGTGGAAGGTGCTGATAACTACTATCTCTGCCTGAGTAGAGAGACCAATAAGACCAACTCGCAGACCGTGTTCATCCCAATGGATTTCTATCAGAATGTAGAGGGTGATGTAGTTCTGGGCACAGGTTCTATCCAGTTCCGCAGCAATGGTTCCGTTACCCTGAAGGATTGTCCTGACGGTATCAAGGACTGCAAGTTCATCGTCACCGCATCCGGTCCGCTCGGTTCTTCTGAGTTGAGCATTGAGGGTACTGAGGATGGCAAGACATGGAATGCCGTGGGTTCCAAGATTACCCTGAAGGAATATGATTCAGAAGGTCAGGAAGAGGATTACTCTACCTATTTGGAGAACAAGAAGTACAGACAGCTGCGCTTCAAGTTCAAGAATGGCGGTAGAAATGCCCGCATCAAGTATCTCACACTTACCTACAACGACGGTAAGGTTTATGAGGACTTGGCAGCCGGTTCTGTGCCAACCAACAAGATTCCTATTACCAACAAGGAAGACGGCGAGTATGATGAGGGCAAGTATCGTGTTTGGGTAGCTTCAGGTAAGGGCAACCTTTACTACGATGAGTCTGCACCTGTTTACTACCAGGCAAATACCTCTACAGACATCCACGATGTCATCGAGGGTACCGGCATCGGCATCAGCGTGAACGGTGGCAATATCCAGGTAGATGGCATCAAGGCAGGCTACACCGTGACCTGTACATCTGCTGCAGGTGTTCAGCTCTATACCGCTGAGGCACGCTCTGGCAGTCTGAACTTCCAGGTTCCTGCAGGCACCGGCATGGCTATCATCAGCGTAAGCGGCGAGGGCAAGACCCATCGCAGCAAGATTATCATCAAGTAATAAATAATAGCATCAAATAGAACATTTATGAAACATTATAAATATTCTGCCATCTTGTTGGCGGCAATGACCTGCGGAGCTGTATGGGCTTCGGTGGATGCGCTGACTGATGGAAAGAAGGGTGAAGGCGAGAAGGTGAAGCCATCGGAGAATTTCGTGGCTCAGTCTCGCAAGGCACCTGTCGTTCGCTATACCAAGATGAAGATGGAAGGCAATGCCGAAGGTGTGCCTTACGGACTCCAACTGATGGGTGTGAGCGACAAGACGGTGAAGTTGAGCTGGATTTCACCAGAAAAGACCGATGGCTACTTCGATGATTTCGAGAATCATCAGGACTTCGCCATCAATTCAGCCGGTAACGTGGGCTGGTCGTATATCGACGCCGACAACAACAACACCTACACCTGGCAGGCTTGTGCCTTCCCAACTCAGGGGCAGAAGATGGCTTTCGTGGTCATGAACCCTTGGGAAACCTCTCCTGCGGTGAACGAGAATCCAAATTTCCAGCCTTATTCTGGCAAGAAGATGCTGGTGGATTTCAGTTCTATCGACGATAAGAACAACGACTACATCATCTCGCCAGAGTTGAACTTCGACCAGGACTTCCAGTTTAGCTTCATGGCTCGCAGTTACAAAATCGAGGGCGATAACTTTGCCGCTGAGCGTGTGCGTGTAGGTTATTCTACCACCGGCAAGCGTCCTTCAGACTTCAAGTATGTGAACGAAGGTCCATACGTGGAACTTCCTGCGGCTTGGACACTCGTGAAATATACCATTCCTAAGGAGGCGAAGTATGTAACCATCAACTGTGTTTCTGAGGGTGGATTCATGATGCTGCTCGACGACATCTTCGTGGGAACCAACAAGATTCGTCCTTCTCAGAGCAAGAAGAAGCTGGCTGCTGCCAACCCTGTGGTGGGCTTCAACGTATATCGTGACGGCAAGAAGGTGAACGAGGCTCCTATGGATTCTGCACGCTTCACTGATAATGTGCCAGACTATGCTGACTATACCTATACGGTGACTGCCGTTCATCAGAATGGTCAGGAGTCTGCCCAGAGTGAACCTCTGAAGGTCACCGTTCCGGATATCCGCCTGTTGCCTTTCGAGGACGACTTCGACGACTGGACGCTCCATGCCGACAAGTGGACTACCGTGAACCTCGACAACAACAAGGAGAGCAAGTGGTCTATCGACTACTACGAGTATGGATTGGTTGATCCATCTGCCACCTACAGCTGGTCGGCTTTGACCAATTACAACCAGGCACTGGAGACCCGCGAGCTGAATACTCCAGACAAGGACAATACCTACCTGCGCTTTAACCTGCGTCTCCGCAACAGTGAGCAGACCAATGTTGACTACATGGAGGTAGAGTTGAGCTGCGATGGCGGAAAGACCTGGGAAGGTCTCGATGTATTCGACAACTACTCTGGTGGCTTCGACTGGACTACTTATACCTATCCTATCGGTGAATATCTGAGCAATAACCTGTTCAAGATCCGTTTCCGTGCGCATGGCGACGATGCCAAGTGGATTAACTATTGGTACGTAGATGACGTGAAGGTATGGAACCCGGTTTGGGCGAAGGGACAGTTGAGTGTCAAGACTCCATCTGGCACCATCTCCAGATGTCCTGTTACCCTGACTGGCGACAACGGCGCTGTGATCAGCGAGACCACCGATAAGAATGGTGTGCTCAAGCTCGACCAGATAGAGGAGGGCACCTATACCGTGAGCATCATCCGTGAGGGCTACAACGAGTATAAGGGCACATGGACCGTCAAGGCCGATGGTACCAACAACTTCACTGCCAATCTGGAGGCTCCAAAGGTAGCGCTTTCTGCCAACACCGTGAGTGCAGACCTGGAAGCTGAAGCTAACATCACCAAGAACTTCACCATCAAGAACGAGGGTAATGGTCCTTTGACCTGGTATCTCAAGGAGAATACCAACAAGGGCACCGGCGACATCTCTCACCGCTGGGAGACCATGCCATCATGGAACACCTCCGGCGACTTGCAGAAGTCTATCGCCTTCGATGGTGAGTATTACTATACCACCTCTTCCATCGAGTTGGGTAAGTTCTGGAAGTACGACAAGAACGGTAAGTTCATCGAGCAGTTCTCTATTCCTGAGATGTATTACAAGCTCTACGACATTACCTTCGACGGACGTTACTTCTATGGCAGTGACTGGTCTAACCGTATCTTCAAGCTCGATTTCGACAACCGCCGCATCGTGGATATCATCACCGTGGGTGGTGTTTCCGACCTGAAGATTACCCACTGTACCTACGATCCAGCCTACGACGGCTTCTGGATTGGTACCTTTACAACCATCGGATTGGTTGACCGCAAGGGTAAGTTCATCCGTAAGATGTCTGCCTTGACTTCTGATGGCAACATCGCTGTATATGGTTCAGCCTACGATGACGTAACTCCTGGAGGTCCATACCTCTGGTTGTCTGATATGACTGCCGTGTCTTCAGATAAGTTTGATAAACTGCAGCTCCGTCAGTATGACATCGCCAAGGGTACCCTGACCGATGAGAAGCACGTATTGACCGATGTTCCTGGTTATGTACTGGGTGGTCAGACCACCGGTCAGAACTATGTCTGCGGTCTGTTCTCTTCTATGGATGTAGTTCCAGGCAAGCTGGTTCTGATGGGAACTCTCAACCAGAGTCCTAACCTGGTGTTCAGCTATACCCTGGCAGAGACCAACAAGTGGCTCAACCTCTCTCCTAAGCATGGTACGCTGGAGCCGGGTGCTGAGCAGGTAATCAGTGTAGGTCTCGATGCCTTGGAGGCAAAGAAGGGTGACAGCTATGCTACAACAGCTACTCTGTTCACCAACCCAGAGTTGGAAGCACAGAACATCAGCTTCAAGCTGAATGCCACATCTGAGTCTTCTACTCCACGTCCGTTGAGCCTGAAGGCTGCGCCTAAGGCAGCTTCTACCGTCCTTACATGGGCTAAGGGTAATGGTGCTGCCGTGGCAGATGGATATAATGTATATCGCAACCACGTGAAGGTGAATGCTGCTCCAGTGAAGGAGATGCAGTTCACGGATACTAAGCTGGTTTACGGCAAGTATTCTTATCAGGTGACAGCGGTTTACAATGGCAAGGAGTCGGCAAAGAGCGATTCTGTAGTAGCCTTCGTCAACGAGGGCGCTCAGTATTATGCGCCTCTCAACCTCACTTCAAGCATCAAGAACAACAAGAATGTTCACCTGAACTGGGATTCTCCATTGGTAGAGGCTGCTCACCGTGACACCATGAGCTGGGCTACCGGCAAGCACGAGGATGAGCTGGGTCTGGCTTCAGGCGGTTACTTCTTCGCAGGTGCCAAGTGGGATGCTGAGGATTATGTACCTTACCGCAACAAGAAGGTTTCTTCTGTTTCCATCCAGTTGGTTAACACGGTTACCTATCTTGCACCTCGTATCTATGAGGATGGTAAGATTATCTACAGCAAGAAATATAGAGGCGAAATCAAGTATGACGGTTCATTCACCGATATTCCATTGGATAAGGATATTATCCTGAAGCCAGGACATTCTTATATCTTCGCATTCCAGATTATGAATGATGCGGATGTACATCCTCTGAGTCTCGACGACAGCAAGGCTGTTGACGGCAAGGGTAACCTGCTCTCTGTGGATGGCAAGACCTGGTTTACTGCAGCTGAATCGGCTATTAGCGGTAACTTGAACATCCGTGTAAACGTGGCTCCTAACAGCAACGATACCGAGGCAACCCCTGTGGGTTATAACATCTATCGTGATGGTGTGAAGGTGAACAGCACTCCTGTGGCTGGTCAGTCATTCGATGACGTTCTCTCTAACGCAGGTACCTACAGCTATCAGGTAACATCTGTATATGCTGATGGCGGCGAGTCAGAACTTGGCGGCAAGACTTCTGTAGAGGCTTATGCCATCGAGAACCAGACGGCTCCTCATCATCTGGATGCCACTGTAACCCGCAACCGCGACATCTCACTCCGTTGGGATGCTCCTACCGTTTCAGAGATGTCAATCCCTGCAGATGTGGCTAAGCGTCCTGTAACAACCGAAGCAGCTATGCCTGAGTTCGTAAGAGAATTCGACGGTGCGAAGTCTTCTATGGCTGTGGCTACCGACGGCAAGTACATCTATACCTCTATCTATAACGAGGATGGTAGAATCGACGTTTACTCTATGGATGGCAAGAAGGTGAAGAGCTGCGTGGTAAGCGATATCGACGGTATCCGCAACCTGGCTTACGATGGTCAGTATCTCTATGCAGGCGACTACACCACCAAGATGCATGTCATCAATCCTGTTACCATGAAGTTGATGAAGAGCATCGATATCTCTGAGTACTCACGCCACTTGGCTTACATCCCAACACTGGATGGCGGCAAGGGCGGCTTCGAGGTCGGTGACTGGGAGACCAGCATCTACATGGCTAAGGATGGCAGCAAGTTGGCTACAGGTCCTGTCCTGAAGGGTGCTTCCGGCACAGCTTACTACGATGGCAAGCTCTATGCTTTCGAGCAGGGCAATGAGGCGAATGCCTATACCATCGGCATCTATGATATGGCAAGCGGTGAGCGTGTAGGCTCGCTCGATATGGGCAAGTATCTTGAGATTGACAACATCTCTTCTTACAAGGCAGGTGGTATGTCTTCGTTCGTATCTCCTGAGGGCATCACTTACATGTTGCTCGCTCTGCAGCGTCAGGGTGCTGCTACCAAGTTCGTCGTTCTGGATATGGGCGGCTTGAACACTGTGGCAGGTTACAATGTATATCGCAATGGCGAGAAACTGAATGGCGAACCTCTTACCCGTCGTTTCTATCAGGAGACTATGAGCCAGGAGGGCAATTACGACTACAGCGTAGAGACCGTTTATATTGATGGTACTACTTCGGCTAAGTCTGCCGTTGCTACTGCTGCTATCGTGGCTTCCGGCGAGGCTAAGGTTCCTGAGAATGTACAGGCTGTGCAGTCAACCTACGGTTACAACGTGCTCCTCTCGTTCAAGGATCCTGATATGTACAAGGCTGCAGCTTCCGTGAACTCATTCGAGTCTTCTGTAGATGGTACAGAGGTATTCGGTGCTGAGGGCGAGAGCTACAAGTCAAACTGGATGGTAAGTTCCGACTACTCATTCGATGGCAGCAAGTCGATTGTTGCCGGTCAGAAGGCTGAGGCATTCGGTGTTGTGAAGGCTGAGAATATGAAGTATGTTCGTCTTGCAGCAAGAAATGCTGATGACCATAAGGGTAATGGTACATTCGAGATCTATTATTCTGTAGGTGGTACTCACCGTGACAACTTCATCCGTCTGCAGACTGTGACAACCACAGAGCAGTGGCAGGATGTGATGTGCGAGTTGCCTGAGGGTACAGAGTACATCGGCTTGTCTAAGGCTGCGGGTAATCCAGACCAGTATATCGACGGTGTAAGCTTCTACAAGGAGGCACCTCAGACCGACTGCTACGGATTCGACATCTATCGCAACGGCGAGAAGATTACCGCTTCTCCAGTACAGGGCATCTCTTATGTAGACCACAACCTGCTGATTGGTCATTATGATTATCAGGTGAAGCTGGTTACCAAAAACTCTGCCGAGAGCGAGTTGAGCGATGCAGTGAGCCTCGATCTCTATTACGACAATGGCAGTCTGGCTCCAACCACCCTTCGTGTGGAGAACAATGGAGACAGCAGAAATCTTACCTGGCAGACTCCTGCCCTGGGTGAGCCTATCTACCTGCGTTGGCACAATGGCAACTGCTACGATGCAGCCGGTCAGCCTAACGGTGGTGCCTTCTTTGCAGGAGTCAACTGGTTTGCTGAGGATTTGAAGGAATATGGTCATCTGGCATTGAGCGATGTAGAGGTTTACATCAATCAGATTCCTGATGCTCTCTATGTATTGGTATATCAGAACAACACGTTGGTTCGCCAGCAGTTTGTTCCAAGCCTGAAGGAGTATGCCTTCAATACCATTCATCTTGACGAGCCACTCCCAATCGACCCTACCAAGAGTCTCCGTGTGGCAGTATATGTAGAGCACAATAAGATTACAGTGCCTCTGGGTTACGATAAGGGCCCTGCTCGCAGCGGTCGTGGCGACCTTTATTCTTCTGATGGTATCACATGGAGTACGATGGAGGATTCAGGTGCTGATATCGATGCCAACTGGAACATTTCCATCGGTTTGAGTCCATACGCTCCTGCCAACTCAATGAAGGCAAGAAAGCAGGGTGCAGAGGTTCTTACATTCAAGCCAAAGGCGAATGCATCTGCTGCATCATTGAAGGTGGCTCATGTGGCTCAGGGCGCAACTTCTCAGAAGAATGCCTTCCTGGGTTACAATGTATATCTGAATGGTGACAAGCTGAACCGCAGCTATATCTCTGGTAATTCATACACAGATAAGTCTTCTGTGGTTGGCAATTATCTTGAGTATCAGGTAGCAGCTGCTTATTCTGTTACGGGTGAGCAGTATTCTAACAAGGTAACTCTTGTTGTTACTGGCATTGATGGTGTAACAGCCGAAAAGCTGAAGGTTACAGTTGCCGGCAGCACATTGCGTATCGTGGGTGCTCATACAGGCGACAAGGTAGCTGTTTATGCTGCTGATGGCAAGATGGTAGCCCATAGCGTTGTTACAGATGATTACGTTCAGAACATTTCATTGTCATCATTGACAGCCGGAACATACATTGTGAAGGTAGGTCATGATACCGTGAAGGTTCGCGTATCTCGCAGATAAGATTCGGAAATAAATCTTTTCGGATATGAATAATAAAAAAGAGGGTGTGTCATAAGTCCATGACACACCCTTTTTCTATTCCGTGAATATGGTAAAGTAGGTTAAAAGTAATATAAAGAACGTGAGGAAGTTTGTTTCGTTGCTTGATTTTTATTACTTTTGTGCCATAATTATGGACTCAAGTGTGGAAAATGTGGAGAATTACACAAAAGAGATACCAAAAATGTGTAAAACTCCACATTTTCCCCACTTCAATAAAAATACAGGGATATGTTTAACAGAACGATTATTCACGAATTGAGGCAATGGAAAGAGCGCAGAGACCGCAAGCCATTGATGATGCTGGGAGCTCGACAAGTAGGCAAGACATCGGTGCTGAAGAAATTTGGAGAAGACAGCTTTGAGCATTGTGCTTATTTCAGTCTTGATGAAGAAGAGGGCGTTTGCGACATCTTTCGCAAGACCAAGAATCCGCTGCAAATCATCGAGCAGCTGTCGTATCTTACATCCGAGCCAATCTTGCCCCATAAGACTTTGCTTATCCTAGATGAGATACAGGATTGTCCGGAAGCCATTAGTGCCATGAAATATTTCTGCGAAAAGACCCCCGAATATGCTGTGGCCTGTGCCGGTTCGCTTCTGGGGTTGGCTTTTGGCCATCAGGGCTTTTCGTTTCCGGTGGGAAAGGTGGATCACATGAACATGTATCCCGTTACATTTTCAGAATTTCTGGAACAGCGTGATGCCGGACTCTATCAATATTATATGTCGATAGATAGTCTGGAACCGCTTCCCGATGTGTTTTTCGACCGTCTCTCGCAAGCTTTTACCGCCTATCGCATTTCTGGAGGAATGCCGGCAGCGGCGATGAAGATGATAGAGAAAGACTTGAATGGTGTGGAGACTACGCTTCGTAATATTCTGCAGGATTATTCCCTGGATTTTGTGAAGCATGCCACGCCTCTGCTTGCCAATAGGATTTCGCATGTCTGGCGGTCATTGCCGTCACAGTTGGCAAAGGAGAACAGGAAATTTGTTTATCAGCTGGTCCGTCCTGGTGCGAGAGCCCGTGAATACGAGGATGCACTTACCTGGCTTCAGAATGCAGGATTGATATACAAGGTAGGTTTGTGTTCTACTCCGCAGGTGCCATTGAAATCTTATGAAGATTTGAGCATCTTCAAGATTTACAGTCTTGATGTGGGCTTGTTGCGCGTTCTTGCAGAGTTGAGTCCTGAAGCATACATGAGTGATAATCCAATCTTTAAGGAATACAAGGGTGCTTTGGCAGAGAACTATATTCTTCAGAGTCTGGTGGCTAATGGCATCAGATGTTCTCATTATTGGGCTTCAGGAAATACGGCGGAAGTAGAGTTCATCGTTCAGCGTGGTTTGGATGTGATTCCTATGGAGGTGAAGTCGGGAACAAGTGTTACCGGGCGCAGTTTGATAGAGTATAACAGGAAGTATTCTCCCCGTCTTCGCATCCGATATTCCATGCTTAATCTCAAGCAGGATGATACCTTCCTCAACATCCCTCTTTTCCTGGCGGATAGAACTGAGCAATTGATAGGATATGTGCAGTAGGGAATATGGTAAAGTAGGTTAAAAGTAATATAAAGAACGTGAGGAAGTTTGTTTCGTTGCCTGATTTTTATTACTTTTGCCCCATAATTATGGACTCAAGTGTGGAAAATGTGGAGATTTACACAAAAGAGGTACCAAAAATGTGTAAAATCTCACATTTCCCCACTTCAATAAAAGAAAAGGATATGTCTAAGATATTGCAGCCAAATGGAATCAAAGAAATACCCTATGGGGTATCTGATTTCACCGTCATGAGGGATGAAAATCTTTATTATGTAGATAAGTCGATGTACATACCTACATTGGAGAATGAAGGACGCTTTTTGTTCTTCATTCGGCCTCGCCGTTTTGGAAAAAGCCTGTTTATCAGTATGCTCAAGTCTTATTATGACTGCAATACAACTCCTGAGCAATTCAATAGATGGTTTGGAGATTTGTGGATAGGACAGCATCCTACCCGTTGGCAAGGTAAGTATCAGATACTTCACCTTGATTTTTCGAGTGTTGGTGGAAAAATAGAGGATGTCGAAGTTGAGTTCGACCGATATTGTCGTGTGAAGTTTGATAGCTTTGTGGATATCTATCGCGATCATTATTCACCGGAGTTCATTCAGAAGGTGTATGAGGCGCCGAATGCCAACACGAAGCTTATCTTAATCAATGACGAATCTCAGAAGTTGGGACTCCAGAATTATCTGATCATTGATGAATATGATAACTTTACGAATACGATTCTCAATGAGAAGGGAGAAGATGTGTATCATGCCATCACCCATGCCGATGGATTTTATCGTGATGTATTCAAGAAGTTTAAGGGTACGTTTACCCGTATTTTCATGACGGGTGTAAGTCCGGTAACTCTTGATGATGTGACTAGTGGCTTTAATATAGGCTGGCACATCTCTACCAAGAAGGCTTTCAATCAAATGCTTGGCTTTTCTCAGGAAGATGTCCGTAAGATGTTCGTCTATTTTAAGAGCATGGGCAAGTTGCCTGCCGATTGCGACATTGAGTGGATGATTAATGATATGAAGCCCTGGTATGACAACTATTGTTTTGCCGAGGGGGCTTTGAATACACAAAGCAAGGTATTCAATTGCGACATGGTGGTTTATTATCTTCGCAATTATATAAACGAGGGAAAGGCACCCAGGGAAATGATAGACCGTAACACTAGGACCGACTATAGCAAGATGAAGAAACTCATTCAGCTTGACAAGCTTGATGGCAATCGCAAGAGTATCATTAAGACGATAGCAGAAACGGGTGAAATCGTAGCTCACTTAGAGGAGAGTTTTTCAGCCTACCAGTTGACGGATCCGAATATATTTCCAAGTCTGTTATTCTATTATGGCATGCTGACAATTAAGGGCACTCGTGGCGACCGAATGGTCTTAGGGATTCCTAACAATAATGTTCGCAAGCAGTATTATGATTATCTCAAAATGGAATGAAGCCGTTGCTCAGATTCATCGCTATGCTGAAGCTCCTAGAGTTAAGGCTTTGCGTCAGGATACCCTACTCCATAAAATTGTAATGCAATTTGAAGGTTGGGAATTGAAGAGAATAGAGGAGGTGGAGTAAGAGTACGGAATCCGCCGGGATGCCTAGCGGGAATATATTTAGCCTTAAGGCAAAAAATATTTAGCCTTAAGGAAAAATATAATTAGCCTTAAGGCTAAAAATATATGAGGGTGTGCCATGGACTTATGACACACCCTCTTATACTTTGTGGCTTTTTTAAAGGGAAAGAGGCTTACCCCAGTTTTTTTATTGGTTCAGCTTCTCCTTCAGTTCCTTCACACGGTCACGGCTTACCTCGAATTCTACGTCTGGGAATCTACGTAGTTTGAGGATGAGCTTGGCATTCCATGTGCTTTCTATTTTAACGATGTCCTCGATGTTGATGAGGTACTGTCGGCTGCAGCGAAAGAACATCTTGGGATCCAGTTCATTCTCCAGCTCATTCAAACTCTCGGGGATGTTCATGGATGAAGTGTCGCTCAAGTGAGCAATGGCTCCCTTGCCGTCTACCTCCAGGTAGCTGATGGCAAAACTGTTTACTATCTGAAATTGATCACCTTTTGGTATAAGGAATCGCTCACGATATTGCTTGGCAGGAGGCTGAAGCATGGCAAGGATTTTGTCAATCTCGTTTTCTGGAGATAACATTTTCTTGGCTTTCTCTAGAGCTTCTCTAAGTTCTTCCTCTTCCACAGGCTTCTGTACGTAGGCAATGCCGTTGCTCTTGAAGGCTTTAAGCGCATACTCATCGTAGGCGGTGACGAAGATTACTGGCATCTTGGGACGTACCACCTCAAAGGCATTGAAGCAGGTGCCACCATTGATTCTTACGTCGGAGACGAGTAGATCGTAGTGCTCCTCATTCTGCAACGTATCTCTTAATTCTGCTACATTAGTAATTGGACCTGTTATGTCATAGCTGGCATCTATCTTTAAGAGCATCTTCTTGAGATAGTTGTACATTCGTTTCTCGTCTTCTACGATTAATATTTTTATTGCCATAGTTGTCTTGCTTTTTTAATTTACGTTGAATTATTTTATATAACACAATGTTGTAATATTCTATAATAACTCGCTATTGTCCGCTTTATTGTATAGAGATTATAATCTATTCAAGTTTTTTTGTCTCCTTGATGATTGGTATCTGTACAGTATAGGTCGTATCGGACTGCAAAACCACTGGAATTTTGTCTGTCAGCAATTTGTATCGGTCGAAGAGATTTTTGATGCCGATGCCAGATCCTACTTCCCTGCCATGCCCAATTTTCGCATAAGGTACAAGTTCATTGCTAACACACACGAAGTCACCATCTCGGTAAATGTGGATGTAAAGCGGATGTTCCACGGAGTGCTGGTTATGCTTTACGGCATTTTCTACCAGTAGTTGAAGGCTGAGGGGCAGAATCAACTCCTCGTTGTCGTAGCAGATATCGTTGGCGATGTCGAAAGTAAAATGACCTTTGTATCGCATTTCTATATGTTTACAATAGTCTTGTATGAATTTCAAGCCATCTCGTAAGGTAATAGAATCTTGGTCAATATGTGCCACGATGTATTTATAGATGCGAGAGAGTCGGGAAGTGAAGTCTAGCGCCTTTTGAGGATTCTCTACAATGATGCCGGATAGTGTGCCAAGGCTATTGAACATAAAGTGAGGGTCGAGTTGTAATTTTAGGGTGTTGAGTTGTGCACGTGCCGTCTTCTCTCTTTCGCTTTTTATTTCCTCAGTCAGCGTTATTTTTTCTTCATTTCTTTGCTTGATGATATTTCCACAGGCTTGAATGATAGAGACAGATGATACCAGAATACATAAGATGAGGTGGATGTAAAAACCATCTGTTTCATATTTTACTCCTCTTATTGTCAGTTCAATCCATAGGCAAATTGGAATACATATTGACCATGTAATCAGGCAGAATATCAATATTTTGTTGATAGTGATATCTCCTTGCAAAAACTTTTTGGTAGTAAAAAGGCATGATTGGTATGTGAGTATGCCAAGTGCGCCAAATTCTATGTAATAACCCCAGATATTAAAGATATCCCACCAAAAGTTATTTTCACTGGATATATTCTTACCACTTATGTAGAGGTAAAGGATATATAACATAGTTGCAGCTAGAGAGAGTCTATTATTGCCAGGCTGGCTGCAGAAATTAATCAGTTTATCGAAGAATTCTTTTCTTGTCATAGCTTCTTTTTTCCTGCAAAAGTACGAAAAAAAAGTCAGTCGGCAAACTCTTGTGCCGTTGAATCGTCATATTCATGGTGCGAATGGGTAAATATAGGGGATTAATCGTGAGTTTCAGTCTTTATACGGCTTACGATGGCATAATGACGGTTGGGAGTACAAAAATGACGAGTCGTGGGAATGTGATTTTGCTGGCAAATATAAAACAGATACCTTTGCACCAGTTAAACAAAGTATGAATCATTTAAAACGATTGTGATTATGAAAAAGATTATGTTTTTATTTAGTATGATGTTTACCATCATGTTGGCGATGTCATCTTGCTCTGCAGAAGAGACAGAATTGTCGGAGACTGTTGCTGTAAATCAGATTAATAGTCTTACTATAAAAAAGTTACAAGAGTATAATGAAGTGATGATGGCACAGAAACCTCATACGAGAGCTATCAACGGAAAGGGGTGGATTGCCTGTGCAGATGTTTATGGGGCAATTAGAGGTATGAAAGATGGCAGAAAGTTAGCTGCTATTGTAGGTTTGACTACAGGAGGCACTGGCTCTATTGCGACTATTGTGGGATGCGGTATTCTGCGTGGGGCTCTATCTTCGTATGAAGTTTATCGCTCATTAAATAGATTTCCTGTAAAAACAGATGATTTTTTCAATTATTCACTGAATCTGATTAATCAAAACGTGAAGTCAGATACAATGAATTTTTATAGAAGATATGTTTATGAGCCTAAACTTCAAAGAATCAAATTACCTTCAAAGTTTAAAGATTTGCAGGCTGTAGGGTATATGCACAATCAACTTATTCTCGGTTATGATTATGCCAATCCTTCGCCACAAGCTGCGATGGTTAAAAAACACCAGGATCCTCTTGATAATTGGACTCCGCCTACACTTTCTGACAAAACGAAAATTTTAAGTGTTTTAAACGGCAAGGATTTTAAGAGTGAAGTAGATAAAGAAATGGTTATTCTCAATAGTTTTGTCAGGAATGGTCAGTTTGATGTGGATAACTACATGAAAGCGAATCCCATTGGTGATGTGAAGGTGGAGAATGCCATTAAGGAATACTTTAAGCTTTTTACTACTTATCCTGAGAATGTAGATGATTTGGTCAAAATTACTAATGATTATATTGAAATCATAGAGTCGGGCAATGAGTTCACTGAAGATGAAAAGGCTATGATATATGCAGGTTTGATGGTGTCAATCTATAGTCCTCAAATTTGGAATGGGTTCGAATAGTTATACTTAAATGGGATTAATAAATAAGCTCCCTTGGCATTTCCTAGCCAAGGGAGCTTTATTTGTAAATAGGTCAGCCTGAAAAGGCTGCTATAATAAGGTGTACTTAGTTTCTTAACTCATGCAGCTTGTCACTCCGAGGGAAGTTCCAACAGCCGTCAAAATAGAGATTAAAATCTGAATAACCAATTTCCATGTTTCCTTTTTCATCTTGTTTTAGTGATTAGTGATTAATGATTGATTTTTTAGTGATTAATGATTAGTGATTAATTTTTAGTGATGTGATAGGCGAGGAGAGAAGCCCCTTTCGGGGCTAACTCTACAAGGTTATGTGCTCGTTGTCGCCGCCACTGTCAGTTCCGCTGCCCGTGCCGCCGCCGGTCGTGCCAGAGTCTGAGCCGCCGCCCTGACCCGTGTTCTCACTTCCGGTTCCGCCAGAGGTACCTCCGCCCTGGGTTCCGCTGCCGCCCTGGCTGGTATTGCCTCCGCTGGTTCCGCCGCCCGGATTGGTTCCGCCGCCATCGGCACCCTCAGCTCCGTAGCTGTCGTAGGCAGTAATCTTGCAGAGTTTCTTCAACTCGCTGTTGCTCCAGCTACGGGTGTTTCTCACAATCAAGTGGATGTCCTCCACGCTGGCAGCCGAAACCTTCTCCTTGGTCAACTCGCCATGAGATTTCATGCCGATGGAGAAGAGACCGAGGTCGCCGAGACGAACACTCTTGCCGTCGAGGATAAGCTCCTTCAGGCAGTCGAGCATGTCCATCATCACACCGTGTACGGTGCCTCGGCTGTAAGGCGAGTTGTGCGAAGAAATGTGGTCAACGAACTCCTCGAAGTTCATCTCTCTGTCGGTAACCACGGTGGCATACCAGAGTTCCTTACCTGCGTTCTCACCCGTCTGAGGAGTACGCTTTACTTTACGATACTTAATGTTTCCCTGTCCCATAAGCTTTTTAATGATTAATGATTAGTGATTAATGATGATTGATTAACTCTTGCCATTCTGAGAAACCAGTGTGGGTGGTATCTCTGAATGACGGTGCAAAGGTACGGCTTTTTTCTGAAGCCACCAAATTTCGGGTGGCGATAAGACGCGATTTTCAGCAGCCGCTGATACCGGTTTTGGTTAATAAAGCTAACTCATATTTTTGCGGCGTGGAAAACATAGTTTTTTTGACGGAAAAACATAGTTCGCCAGACAAGAAGATATATCTCGTTCGCAATTTCCCGATTCTTACAGTTCACCCCAAATCTTACAGTTCTTACAGTTCTTACAGTTCTGACAGTTCAGAACTGACCCCCTAAAAAAGTAGAGTATGAAAACTAATATATATATAATATTATATATATATTAAAATATATTAATTACTATAATCTTTCTTCCCGTTCCCTATATACCCCCTAGTTTTGAACTGTCAGAACTGTCAGAACTGTCAGAACTGTAAGAACCGTAAGGGGCATGGATTTCAGCGAAATCAAGGAACTGAAGTTCATCTTTCCCCAAAAGAAGTTTTGTTATTTTTTGACAAAGTTAAAGGCAGAACTTTGGCTTATGCCTGGAACCTGGTTTTTATGTTTCTTTTCTTCAAAAATTCCCTCGATATACTTTTTCAGAAACTTTTCTCCCTTTTTCTTGCTTGTTACTTGCAGAATTATTGCGATTTTCTTGTTTGTTTCAGAAAAAATGATTAGCTTTGCAAATTATATTATTGAGTTTAAATAAACAAGGGCTATGATTACAAAGATTAGGTTACAAAACTGGAAGAGCTTTAAGGACTCTACTATATATATCGATTCTTTGGGTATCCTTATCGGAACCAATGCTAGCGGTAAGTCAAATGTGTTAGATGCGTTTGCCTTTCTCCGTGCCGTGGGCGAAGGTAAGAGCCTTCTTGATGCCATCCAGACTGTTAGAGGCGGAGAAGACTGGATTATCCGTAGAGGCGAGGATTTCTTCTGTATTGAGATAGAAATAGAAATTGATGGAAGTTCCTATCTTCTTGATTTGAGGGTGATTAAACGGAATTCAGTTTTCAGTTTTGGTCCTTGTGAAATTCATCGTTTAGGTATAGAAGACGATGATGTCGTTCCTGGTAAGTTTATTGATTCTGCCCGCAATATCACATGGAAAATGTATGATGTTCCGGTATCTCTAGATTTTTGGGCAAAGATATATGCTACTTTTCGAAATATCATCATTCTTGATCCTGTTCCTGCCAAGATGCGTGATTACTGCAAGATTTCAAAAGAGTTGAAGTCTGATGGAAGTAATGTTGCTGGTGTTTTGTGTGCGTTGGCGCCTGAGGAAAAGAAGAAGGTGGAAGCGCTGGTGTCTAGCTATGTTCGACCACTTCCTGAGCGTGATATTAACAAGGTGATATCTGAGCCTGTTGGTCTGATTAAGTCGGATGCCATGCTTTATTGTTATGAGGATTGGAATCCCGAACAACCGGTTGATGCAAGAGGTATGAGTGATGGAACGCTTCGTTTTATAGCGATTGTCGTAGCTCTTTTGACGGTTGCTCCTCATAGTTTGTTGCTTATCGAAGAGGTGGATAATGGTTTGCATCCTTCTCGTGCTAAGGAGTTGGTTGATATGTT
>CAKQCH010000003.1:0-59116 GCA_934216735.1 uncultured Prevotella sp. | reverse complement strand
GGGCGGTACCAGCATCCTGACCGAGGTGCCTGAGATGTTTGGCGCAGAGACCATCCTCATGAACCGTTGCGAGAACAAGGCTTTGTTCGACAAGACTGTTCACCTGATCAACGACTTCAAGGAGTACTTCCTGAGCCATGGCGAGCCTGTGGGTGAGAATCCTTCTCCGGGCAACAAGGCGGGTGGTATTTCCACCTTGGAGGATAAGGCACTCGGTTGCACCCAGAAGTGCGGTCGTGCTCCGGTGAGCGGCGTATTGCAGTATGGTGAGCGTCTGGAGACAAATGGTTTGAACCTCCTGTCAGCTCCGGGCAACGACCTTGTGGCAGCCACAGCCTTGGCTTCATCAGGTTGCCAGTTGGTTCTCTTCACCACCGGTCGTGGAACCCCATTCGGCACCTTCGTTCCAACCATGAAGATTTCAACCAACAGTAATCTGGCTAAGAACAAGCCAAACTGGATTGACTTCAACGCTGGCGCCCTGGTAGAAGGCACCGACATGAAGGAGTTGGTAAAGCAGTTTATCGATAAGATTATTGCCGTAGCCAGTGGCGAGGAAGCTCGCAACGAGCGCAACGGCTATCGTGAAATTTCCATTTTCAAGAATGGAGTTACATTGTAATTTTCCATCTTCAGAAATGGAGTAACATTGTAAAACATGGAGTGAGAAGTTGGGAACCGGGATTCTGATAGAGTCCTGTTTCCCTGCTTCTCTCTTCTCATTGAATCATTATGAGTAATAAGTCTCATTAAATAATCATGAGTAATCAGTCTCATTAGAATAATTATGAGTAACAAGAAAGGTTTGTTGGCATTATCGCCATTAATTTTGTTGATAGTCCTCATCGTGGCTTACACCCTCTATTCGGCGGATGCGAGTCATAAGGACACGAATCTGTCACTCACGGTGGCATTCATGATAGCCAGCATCTATGCGGTGGCCATCTCGGGCGGAATACCCATCAAGAAGCGAGTAGATACCTACAGTCGCGGAGCCGGCGCCAACAACCTGATGCTCATGCTCTGGATTTACGTATTGGCAGGCGCCTTCGCTGCTTCTGCCAAGGCGATGGGAGCGGTGGACGCTACGGTGAACCTGGCGTTGAGCGCCCTGCCTGCCAGCATGATTTTGCCGGGGCTCTTCCTGGCAGCCTGTTTCATCTCCGTATCCATCGGAACAAGCGTCGGCACAGTGGTGGCTCTTGTTCCGATAGCTGCGGGCCTGGCGCACTCCATGGGGGTGAACGTGGGCATGATGACGGCTATCATCGTGGGCGGCGCCTACTTCGGCGACAACCTCTCGTTCATTTCCGACACCACGGTGGTGGCTACGCAGACCCAGAACTGCAAGATGAGCGATAAGTTCAGGGTCAACTCCCTCATCGTGGTTCCTGCCGCCGTCCTCGTACTCGCCGTCTATGGCGTGATGGGCTTCGGCTTGCAGGCGCCTACCCATATTCCTGAGGTGGAATACATGAAGGTAATACCTTATATAATAGTACTCGTTACGGCCATTGCCGGCATGAACGTGATGGCAGTGCTCACCATGGGCACCATCCTCTGCGGAGTCATCGGCATCGGAAGTCATCTCTTGGGATCCACTTCCTCCTACGACCTCTTCGGCTGGTTCTCGGCGATGGGCAACGGAATCGTGGGCATGGGCGAACTGGTAATCATCGCCATGATGGCGGGCGGAATGCTCGAAATCATCCGCGAGAATGGCGGAATCAACTACATCATCGATAAGATTACCGCCCACGTCAACAGCAAGCGTGGCGCCGAACTCTCCATCGCCGCCCTGGTGTCGATGGTGAACATCTGCACCGCCAACAATACGGTGGCAATTCTCACGGTGGGCAACATCGCCAAGAAGATAGGCGACAAGTTTGGCGTGGACAACCGCAAGGCGGCAAGCATCCTCGACACCTTCTCCTGCACCGTGCAGGGTCTGATCCCTTACGGAGTTCAGATGCTTCTGGCTGCGGGACTCGCCAATCTCAGTCCGATGGACATCCTGCCCTATCTCTACTATCCGATGGCCATCGGCGTAGCGGCACTGCTCTCCATCCTGCTGAGATATCCTAAGAGATACAGTTAATAAAGCTCCAGCCTTAGGCAGATTTCTTTCTGCCTAAGGACTAGAGCCAGAAAAAACAAGATAAATCAATTCATTTAAAACTTTAATACGATGGACTTCTTACAAAGGAACCTTTTTATCAAGTTGCGTTCCGCCCACTTCGGCATTGAAGAGGAGATGGAACCCATGACTACATTCAAGCAACAGAAGATTGCCCAGATGATGAAGAATCTCAACGATGTTCCTGCGGGCGAAGTACGCATGAACAATGGTTTCCTGAACCGACGACTCGCCAACATCCAGGAAAATGAGCGTCACGCCATCGATACTTCCATCGAGACCCTGCATCTGCTGCGCATCATCGTGTCGAACATCAATGGCATTCTTGCCTACGGCATCAACCTGAGCGGTATCATCGAGATGGGCAACTACCTGCGCACCAAGGGCGACAAGGTGGATTTCGTGAAGCTCGACAAGTGGCTCAGCAAGCTGCGCATCCAGCGCATGGCACAGTTGCAGGGCAGCGTACTCATCCTCTTCTTCGATTTCGAACAGGATGAGATTCCCTACGTGCGCCATGTGGAGCGGGGAGCCTACAAGCTCACCCTGCGCTCGCTGTATTACAACGAGCAGGACATGCAGGACATCCACTTCAACGAGACGCAGGCAGGATTCGTGCACGTTACTGGCGGTACCATGCGAAAGAACCTGCGCCGTAGCATGAGGTATCTGGAGTATGCTCCCATCGAAACCATCAGCAACTTCTGCAACAACTTCTTCAAGTCGCTCTCCGAGATTGAGGAGTAGAATCATTTTACGAAGATGATTTCTTTGATGAAGATTCCTAGAAGATGATTCCCTAGAAGAAGTTTACGATAATATAAAATATTAAAAAAATAAGCCCTTAACGCTACGAATATCGCATGATTTTCGTACCTTTGCACGTATGAAACGAATTTTTATAACAATTATATCGACAATACTCACACTTTGCAGTCACGCCCAGGTGCAATGCGAAGATACCTGTAGCCATGTTCATGGCATTGACATGAGTCATTATCAGGGAAAAGTGTTCTGGGAAACCATCGGCGACAACAGCAAGATGGCTTACGTCTATCTGAAGGCAACTGAAGGAGGAACCAATGTAGACAGCAGATACAAGCAGAATATCGACCTGGCGCATCGGTATGGAATGAAGGTAGGTTCCTACCACTTCTATCGTGCCCGTATTCCCCAGCAAACCCAGTTGGAGAACTTCAAGGCGCAATGCCGCCCGGGCGACCAGGATCTGCTCCCGATGATTGATGTGGAAACCAAGAGCGGAATGGAAACGGAAGAATTCTGCGACTCACTCTTCAAGTTCCTCCATCTCGTGGAGAAAGCCTACAGGCAGAAGCCCCTCATCTACACCGGAGCCAATTTCTACGATAATTACCTGTTGGGCAAACTGGACAGCTACAAGCTGATGATTGCCCAATACTCCAAGCGAGTGCCTGTACTCAGAGACGGCAGGGATTTCGAAATGTGGCAATACACGGGTAAGGGAAAGCTCAACGGCGTGAACGGATACGTGGATAAGAGCCGATTCATGGGTAGACACAGATTGCGAGAAATCAGATTCAGACACAGATAAAATAAGTAAATCAATAAACATTAAATAAAACTATGGCAATTATAAAATGTCCGGAATGTGGACGTCAAATCAGTGACAAAGCCCCTACATGTCCTAACTGCGGTGTGGAAATCGCAGGAAAGATTATCAAATGCCCTCACTGTGGAGAGATTTATTTCAGCAGTCAGGAAATGTGCCCTAACTGCCACGAAATAGCTTCAGCCGGTTATAGAATTCCTACAACGGTTGCCTCTGGAACTACAGTTAGAACAGAGGCTCCGGTTAGAACAGAGACTCTGATGGATTCAACGGAAACTTCGGCACCTGCTGGTCCAGCAGCTCCTGTTACTCCAGCAGCTTCTGTCAATCCACCTACTCCCCCTACTCCTCCTACCCCTCCTGTTCCTCCGGTAAGACAGACTCCGATGGCAGCAGGAAACGGCGGAAATGGAAATAATGGAAACGGATATGGAAATGGAAAATACGGAAATAATCCTGAGAATGAAGCCCAGCAGAAAACCAAGAAGAAGAATGCCCGAAGCATTCTGATCATCTCATTGGTCTTCTCTATTCTGGTTTGCGGAATCCTGTATTATTTCTACGATAATGCCAACCGCAACAAGGAGGAGGAAGCTTACGAGTATGCAATGCAGAGCAGCGACCCGATGGTGCTGCAGAGTTATCTCGACACCTATAAGGACGCAGAAGAGGCACATCGTGACTCCATCATGGCGCATTTGGAAATGCTCAAGAGCATTGACCAGGATTGGACCAACGCCCTGGTAAGCGGTTCGAAGCAGGCTTTGGAGGATTATCTCCAGAAGTATCCTAACAGTCCGCATAAGCAGGAGGCGTGGAACAAGATTGATTCCATCGACTGGAATGTGGCGAAGGCTGCCGACAACGTGCAGGCTTATCAGGCTTATCTCGACGCCCACGCCGACGGAGCACATATCGAGGAGGCTGAGAATGCGATGAAGAAGGCAAAGAGCCGCGACTTGCAGCCAGAAGAGAAGCAGATGGTTAGCGGACTGTTCAGACAGTTCTTCCAGAGCATCAACTCTCATAATGCCGACGGACTTTCTGCCACCTGCGAAGACATCCTCTCTTCTCTCTTGGGCAAGACTTCTGCCACCAAGGCGGATGTGGTTACCTTTATGGACAAGCTCTATAAGGAAAATGTGGCTAACATGAACTGGCACATTAACAATGATTACCAGATTAAGAAGCGCGAGGTGGGAGAAGAAGATTACGAATATCAGGTGCAGTTCTCTGCCGTCCAGAATTTGGATCTCACGGATGGAAGCAAGAAGCAGAACAACTTCAAGATCAATGCCGTGGTTTCACCAGCCGGCAAGGTTTCTTCCTTCAACATGAATCAGGTTACAACAGAATAATGAATAATGTACAATGAATAATGTACAATGAATATAAAAGAGGGTGAGTCATTATTCATCGGATTACGCGGAATAAACGGAACCTTAACCGCCTTCCTCGGATTACTCACGGATTTTAAACGGAAACTCGACCTGACGGTCGTGGCGATACCCCCTAAAGCTGGAATGCGAATGCGCTAGCCCAATGGCCGTAAGGCCAAATCCGTTTAAATTCCGTGCGTAATCCGTGAAGCAAGAATGTTCCGTTAACTCAGTGTAATCCGATGAAGAAAAACGATGAAGCAACAAAAAAGAGGGTGTGTCTTGGACTTTTGACACACCCTCTTCTTATATTTTACTGCGCCTCCTTCATCTGTCGCAACAACTCCTTCTGCTTTTCGTTCAAGCCGGTAGGCAACTTCACGTTATAGGTAATCATCAGATCACCGAAGGTGCCGTCGCCCCTGTCGTAACCCTTGCCGCGCACACGAACCTTCGTGCCGTTCTGGGTCTCAGGCTTAATCTTCAGCTTAATCTTCGAACCATTGCTCAAGGTGATGATTCCCTCGCCACCAAGCAAGGCTGTGTACATGTCGATGTTCACGTTCATGTTCATCTCGCCCGTGTTGGTTCGGGCACCCTGGCTGCCGCAGCCGCCACCGCAGCCGCCAGTTCCGAAATCAGCACCAGCACCATAGCCGGCGTTGGCTCCTCCGCCGAAACCTCCGAAGCCACCAAAGCCGCCGAAACCAGCGCCTTGCTGACCGCCACGGGCACGGCCTCCTCCGAAGAGATTTTCGAAGAAGCTGGAGAATCCGCCTCCGCCATTTCCGAAACTGCTGAAGTCGAAGCCCTCGAAAGGATTTCCTCCGGCTCCGCCAGCACCACCGGCTCCACCACCGAAGCCGCCACCACCGAAGCCGCCAGCGTTCTTCCAGTTCTCGCCAAACTGATCGTATTTGGCGCGCTTATCAGGGTCGGAAATCACCTCGTATGCCTCGTTCAGCGCCTGGAACTTAGCCTTCGCCTTCGGGTCATTCGGGTGCAAATCCGGATGGAATTGTTTTGCACGTTTACGATATGCTGCCCTCACATCCTTCTGGGGGATGTTCTTGTCAACACCGAGAATCTTGTAATAATCTACAAATGCCATATTATAAAACCTCCTATTTTTATGTTTTTAATAAGAATCCAACAAAAAGTATGCCGTAATTGGCAACTTTTTTGTAATTTTGCACATGAATTTAAATAATAAATAAAAAATAGTATGAAACAACTGTTCGCAGCGCTCCTCATGGCGCTCACCTTTAATTCGCAGGCAATGGCACAACAACGTACCGTAAAACTGAGAGTAGTTCAGACGAGTGATGTTCATGGAGCTTTCTTTCCATACGACTTCATCACCCGCAAGCCCAAGGCGGGAACCCTGGCGCGCGTCTCCTCTTACGTCAACGGGTTGCGCAAAACCTACAAGGACAACGTCATCCTCCTGGAGAACGGCGACATCCTGCAGGGTCAGCCTACCTGCTACTATTATAATTATGTGAACACCCAGGCACGCAATGTGGCTGCCGACGTAGTCAACTATATGAAGTATGACGCCCAGGCGTTCGGAAACCACGATGTGGAAACGGGTCATGCCGTGTATGATAAATGGATCAAGGAACTGAACTGTCCGGTGCTCGGTGCCAACATCATCGACACCAAGACCGGGCAGCCTTACGTGAAGCCTTACATCATCCTGAACCGTGAGGGCGTGAAGATTGCCGTGCTCGGAATGCTGACACCAGCCATTCCCAACTGGCTGACAGAGAACCTCTGGAGCGGACTTAAGTTTGAAAACATGGTAACCAGTGCCCGTAAATGGATGAAGCACATCCAGGAGACGGAGAAGCCAGACGTGGTGATTGGTGTTTTCCACAGCGGTAAGGACGGGGGCATTGTCACCCCGGAATACGAGGAGGATGCCTCCCTGCGTGTAGCAAAGGAAGTGCCAGGTTTCGACATGGTGCTCTTCGGTCACGACCACACCCGCTGCAACGAGACCATCACCAACGTGGAAGGCAAGCCAGTGGTCTGCCTCGACCCTGCCAACAACGCCCTCAACGTGGCTGATGCCGAGGTAACCCTCACCTTGAATAAAAAGAAGGTGAATGGCAAGAAGCAGTATGTAGTGACAGACAAGAAGGTGACTGGCAGTCTCCCTGATGTGACAAAATGTCCTATCGACGAAGACTTCATGAAGGCGTTCGAGCCTCAGATAGCCGAAATCAACCAGTTTGTGGGCAAGCAGATCGGTACATTCAAGAACACCATCCACAGCCGCGAGTCGTTCTTCGGCAGTTGCGCGTTCAATGATTTCATCCTCAACCTGCAGCTCGACATCACCAAGGCCGACATCGCCTTCAACGCCCCATTGCAGTTCAACGCCACCATCCAGGCGGGTCCTATCTGCGTAGGCGACATGTTCAACCTCTATAAATATGAGAACCAGCTCTACGTGATGCGCCTCACCGGCGAGGAAATCCGCAAGCATCTGGAGATGAGCTACGACCTCTGGGTGAACACGATGAAGAGTCCTGACGACCATCTCCTCCTGCTCGACACCCACACCAAGGGCGACCAGCAGCGCCTGGGCTTCAAGAACCTCTCGTTCAATTTCGACAGTGCTGCCGGCATTGATTACGAGGTGGATGTTACGAAGCCAGACGGCGAGAAGGTGAAGATTCTGCGCATGAGCAACGGCGAACCTTTCGATGAGAAGAAATGGTACAAAGTGGCAGTAAACAGCTATCGAGGCAATGGCGGAGGCGAGCTTCTTACCCATGGTGCAGGCATTCCGAAGGACAGTCTGGAGAGCCGCATCATCTACCGCAGCGAGCGCGACCAGCGTTACTATCTGATGGAGGCGATAGAGAAGATGGGAACCGTAGAGGCAAAGGCCAACAACAACTGGAAGTTTGTGCCGGAAGCATGGACCAAGCCTGCTGCCCAGCGCGACTACGACTTGCTTTTCGGAAAGAAAAAATAAGATATTATGAAATATTGGTTTATATTTTGCAAGACAGATATCTTGCTCGAGAAGAGAGAAGACGGAACCTATACGATTCCATGTAGCGAGGAGAGTCCGATAGAGCTCAAGCCCTGGACTCACGTCCTCAACATCACCCCGATGAGCGACGGCACGGAAGTGAAAACCTTCACCATTCCAGAGCCGGTGACCGACCATCCGAAATACGAGATGTGCGGTCTGCGCCCCAGCTTCTACAAGCTCACCCCCGAGCTTTACCAGAAGGCAGGAAAGTGCCAGGAGCTGAACTATTGGGATATGAACACGAAGTTCTGCGGCGTTTGCGGCGCTCCGATGAAGATGGATACAGACATCAGCAAGAAGTGCACTGAATGCGGCAAGACGGTGTGGCCATCCCTTGCCACAGCCATCATCGTGCTCATCAGGAAGGGCGACCAGGTGCTCCTGGTTCATGCCCGCAATTTCAAGGGCAACTTCGATTCGCTCGTGGCTGGTTTCGTTGAGACCGGCGAGAGCCTGGAAGAAGCCGTTCATCGTGAGGTAATGGAAGAAACCGGATTGACTATCAAGAACTTGAAGTATTTCAGTTCCCAGCCATGGCCTTATCCTAGCGGACTGATGGTAGGCTTCACTGCCGAGTACGTGGATGGCGAGATTCATCTTCAGAAAGAAGAACTCTCCCGTGGCAAATGGTTCAGCAAGGATGCTCTGCCGATTCTCCCGGAGAAACTTTCCATCGCCCGCAGACTCATTGACGCCTGGCTGGAGGATAAGATTTAACGAGAATGAAAAATAAACGAACTGTACGGTTGAAACGGGCTGAAAGCCCAAAAGCTCTTAGCCCAGGGCATCGCCCTGGGTATAATGGCAATCAGCAAGACGCCCTGTAAGGGCAAAAGCTTTGTTTATTGCTTGGTTCTTTAAAGCTTTTGCCCTTACAGGGCGACGGGTTTGCGTTCATAATTACCCAGGGCGATGCCCTGGGCTAGGAGCTTCTGCCCTTTCAGGGCGTATTGGGTAATTTCAACCGCACAGTTCGAAAATAAACGTTGAAAGAAAAACAATGAAAGAGAAACTTTGGAATGCGAATTACATCAAGGTGATGACCACCAACTTCCTGCTCTACTTCGCCTTCTACCTCCTCACCCCACTCCTCCCGCTCTATCTGAGCGAGACTTTCGGGGCAACGAAGGATGTGATAGGCATTGTTCTAAGCGGATATACGGTGGCGGCACTCATCATCCGTCCGTTCAGCGGATATGTGGTGGATAGCTTTTCGCGCAAGAAGGTGCTGATGGTCTGTCTGTCAGCCTTCGCCATCTTCTTTGCAGGCTACATCGCCGCCGGCACCATCCTGATGTTCGCCATCTGCCGCACCCTGCATGGCGGTCCCTTCGGAGCCGTCACCGTGGCCAACAGCACCTGTGCCATCGACGTACTGCCAGCCAGCCGCCGCAACGAAGGCATCGGTCTCTATGGCTTGAGCAACAACTTTGCCATGGCGATAGCCCCATCCATCGGCATCTATCTTCACAACATCGTGGGCAGTTACATGGTGCTGTTCTGGATAGCCTTCGTGGTGGCAATAGCCTCCGTGGTGATTGCCGGAACCATCAGGCTCCCGGAGAAAGAGATTGTCAAGAACAAGGAGAAGCTTTCTCTGGATAGATTCTTCCTCACCCGAGCCTGGCTGCTCGCCATCAACATCTGCATGTTCGGATTCTGCTGGGGCGTGCTGAGCAACTACCTCGCCATCTACAGCAAGGAAGAACTGGGCATTACGGGAGGCACGGGCACCTATTTCGCCATCCTCTCTATGGGACTCTTCATGAGCCGCCTACAGGGCAGGAAGGCACTGAGCCAGGGCAAGCTGACGCAGAATGCAGCCGAGGGAATGCTGATTTCGCTGGTGGGATTCACCATCTTCGTTGCCGTGAAGCACCCGATAGCCTACTATCTTTCGGCAGCGCTGATAGGATTGGGCAACGGCCATCTCTACCCTGCCTTCCTGAATATGTTTATAAATGTGGCGCGCCACGACCAGCGAGGCACGGCGAATAGCAGCATTCTTACGGGCTGGGACTTGGGTTTCGGAATCGGCTGTCTGCTGGGTGGAATTGTTGCCGAGCATTTCGGCTACAGTGGAGCCTTCTGGATGGTAGCCATAGAGAATGCCGCCGCCGTGGTACTCTTCTTTGCCGCCTCCAGGACATTTTTTGAAAAAAGAAGACGAAAGGAATAGAAGCCTTCCGTCAGCATAAAACCCGTCTTAAGGCAAAATATATTTTTCCTTAAGGCTAAAAATATTTATCCTTAAGGCTAGGAATATTTTGCCTTAAGGGTAAATATACCTCCCCATTTTGGCAGGTAAGCCAATGGTTACCAACAAGAAAGAGCATTCGTGAGGAAATCTTTAATAAATCCTCTCGAATGCTCTTGTTGTTTTCTTTCAAATCTCTTCCTGCAATTTAGAATGGGAGATCGTCAGCACTACCACCCTGTGCAGGAGCAGCTGGCTGAGAAGCAGGGAATGGAGCTGTAGCACCTGCTGCTGGCGCAGCTGCAGGAGCGGTACCCATTGGCGCAGCACCCATAGGAGGGAATGTGGCAGCACCTGGCTGCATACCGCCCATGGCACCAGCTACGGCGTTAGGGTCGATGCGCTGAACATTCCATGCACGAACGCTGTTGAACCAGCGGCCCTGATACTCGTGAGCATCGATATCGAATGAAACCAGAAGCTCCTCGCCACTCTGGATGTTAAACTGTGCAAGACGATCAGCTCCGAACACATCGAAGCAAAGCTTCTTAGGATACTGCTCATGAGTCTCGATAACGAACGACTGAGCCTTCCACTCACCTCTTGCAGAAACGCCGCTTCTTTCAGGCAAAACGGCAATCACCTTTCCTTGTAATTCCATATAATTAATTTATTAAATGTTGTCTGTTCTATCATTGCAAAAACGATGGGCACTTTGTTTCATCTTGCCCCCTCGGAAAAGCACAAAATAGAGTGATTCTTTTATCAAGTTTTTCTTTCTGACTGCGAAATTACTAAAAATAGTTCTAAAACCGAAACATTTCTTCGATTATTTTTGTCTATCCCCGATATTTTTTGTATTTTTGTACTCATAATTGCGAAAGGGCACCCAAACTGGGGGCGTACGCAAATAAAATAAGGAAAATAAACAATAATAAAAATAACGACTCATGAGATTTACAGTATCAAGTTCAGCATTGAGCAGCAAACTCAACATGCTTGTGAAGGTGATTGGCAGCAAAAACTCGTTGCCTATCCTCGAGAATTTCCTGTTCCAGATTGAAAGCGGTGAACTGAACATCACCGCCAGCGACAGTGACAACATCATCAAGAGTACTATCGCCCTGACCGAGTGCGAAGGCGAAGGTGAATTCTGCGTGCCTACACGCGTAGTCATCGATGCCCTCAAGGAACTCCCAGAGCAGCCTCTCAGCTTCGAGGTAGAAAAAAACTCCGACGCTTACGCCATCAAGATCGTATATCAGAATGGTCTTTATAACTTCACCGGTATCAATGCCGAGGACTATCCACGCTCTCAGCCTATGGGCGACGGATGCACCGTCATCACCCTTTCCACCGATATTCTGATTGACAACATCTCACGTTCTCTCTTCGCTACAGCGTCAGACGAGTTGCGCCCTGTGATGAACGGTATCTATTTCGACCTGACTCCAGAGGCACTTGCCATTGTTTCAAGCGACGGCCACAAACTGGTAAGAAGCAAGAACTTCACCATCAAGAGTGAGACTCCTGCCAATTTCAACTTGCCAAAGAAGCCAGCCACCCTGCTCAAGAACATCCTGAGCAAGGAAGATGAGGCTACCATCAAGTTTGATGAGCGCAGCGCAGAAATCCAGTTCAGCGACGGCGTGCTGAGATGCAGACTCATCGACGGCCGCTACCCTAACTACAACTCTGTGATTCCAACCAACAACCCCGCAAAGATCACCGTAGACCGCAAGGCCCTGCAGAGCGCATTGCGCCGCGTGCTGCCTTTCGCCAGCGAGAGCAGCCAGCTCATCCGTTTCCACATCGAGAACGGCCGCTTCGAGGTTTCTTCCGAGGATATCGACTTCAGCACTTCTGCCAAGGAAGTTCTGGCTTGCGAATACTCAGGTTCAACCATCAACATCGGTTTCAAGGGAAGCAGCCTGATGGAAATCCTGGGTAATCTTACCAGCGAGCAGGTCATCTTCCAGCTTGCCGACCCAAGTCGCGCCGGAATCGTGATCCCGTCAGAGCAGCCAGAGAACGAAGACGTTCTGATGCTCATCATGCCTATGCTCCTTAACGACTAAGGAGCCATAGGCTCTTTTACGTTCTGCCAGGCAAAAGGCAGGAAAATAATCAAGAACCAAAAATAAAAGAAATGAAATTAAATTTAACAAAGCCCCTCATCGTCTTCGACCTGGAGACCACGGGACTTGACATGGTAAAGGATAGAATCATTCAGATTTCATATATTAAGGTGAACCCGGATGGAACAGAGATTCGTAAGAACCTGTTTGTAAACCCTGAAAAGCAGATTCCTGAAGAGGTGGTTGCACTCACCGGAATCACCAACGAAGACGTGAAGGATGCGCCAACCTTCAAGCAGTTGGCTGCCACCCTGAGCCAGGAGTTCACCGGCTGTGATTTCGCCGGCTACAACTCCAACCACTTCGACGTTCCGATGCTCGCCGAGGAATTCCTGCGTGCCGGAATCGACTTCGATTTCTCCAAGTGCCGTCTCATCGACGCCCAGACCATCTTCATGAAGATGGAGCGCCGCAACCTTGCCGCAGCCTACAAGTTCTACTGCGGCAGAAAGATGGAGGAGGATTTCGAGGCCCACCGTGCCGACCAGGATACCGAAGCCACCTATCGCGTACTGATGGGCGAGCTCGACCGCTATGCTCCTGGTGTTCAGGAGGAAGCAGACCGCATGCTCAACAACAACATGGACGAGCTTGCCGAATTCTCAAAGCACAATGACAATGTTGACTTTGCAGGCCGCATCGTATGGCAGGAGCTGAAGGATGCCCAGGGCAACGTGATTCTCAATGAGAAGGGCGAACCGCAGAAGCACGAAGTGTTCAACTTCGGCAAGTACAAAGGCTGGGATGTTGCAGAGGTTCTCACCAAGGACCCGGGCTACTTCACCTGGATTCTGGGCAGCGAGTTCACCAACAACACCAAGCAGGTACTCACCCGCATCCGTCTGCGCGAGTATAACAAGAGAATGGGAAAATAATTATGCTGAAAGGAAAGAAAATCGTATTGGGCATTACGGGCTCCATTGCAGCCTATAAATCATGCCTCATCATACGCGGACTGATTAAGCGGGGAGCCGAGGTGCAGGTGGTCATCACCCCTGCGGGCAAGGAGTTCATAACCCCTATCACCCTCTCGGCACTCACCCACAAGCCCGTGGTGAGCGAGTTCTTCTCGCAGCGCGACGGCACCTGGAATTCGCACGTTGACCTCGGTCTCTGGGCGGATGCCATGCTCATCGCTCCCTGCACCGCCTCTACCATGGGCAAGATGGCTCACGGCATTGCCGACAACATGCTCATCACCACCTATCTCTCCATGAAGGCTCCCGTCTTCATCGCTCCAGCCATGGATCTCGACATGTACAAGCATCCGTCTACCCAGGCAAACATGAAGACCCTCATCAGCTACGGCAACCATATCATCGAGCCGGAGGTGGGATTCCTCGCCAGCGGACTCGAAGGCAAGGGACGCATGGAGGAACCGAATGTCATTGTGGATTATCTCGACAGATATTTCAAGATGAAAGATTCTGAGAAAGAAGCTGAAGGCAATGCTGATACTGAAGTGAAGGCTGATGCTTCGCTCGATTTATCCGGCAAGAAAGTGATGATCACGGCAGGACCTACCTACGAGAAGATAGACCCCGTTCGCTTCATCGGCAACTATTCGTCGGGAAAGATGGGATTCGCCCTCGCCGAAGAATGCCTGCGCCGTGGTGCTGACGTCACCCTCATCGCCGGTCCGGTAGCCCTCAGCTGCAGTCCCGCCATCCACCGCATCAACGTGGAGAGCTGCGAGGAAATGTATCAGGCTTCAACCCAGGCGTTCAGGCAAAGCGATGCAGCCATCCTCTGTGCCGCCGTTGCCGACTTCAAGCCGAGCACTGTGGCCGACAAGAAAATCAAGCGCGAGAAGGATGACCTGGAACTCACCCTGGTGCCTACCCACGACATTGCGGCAGCCCTGGGAGGGATGAAACAAAAACATCAGCGAATCGTAGCTTTCGCCCTGGAAACCAACGACGAAGAGAGCAATGCACAGAAGAAGAGAGTGAAGAAAAACGCCGACTTCATCGTGCTCAACTCTACCCGCAACCCGGGCACTACCTTCCGCACCGACGACAACCAGATTACCATCATCTCGGAAAAAGGAAAGAAAGAATATGAAAAGAAACCGAAGACTGAAGTGGCTCGCGACATCATTGATGAGCTGGCTCTTCTGCTGTAATCCTGCAACCCTCGCGGCACAGGAACTGCAGGCAAAGATTACCATCAACCATGCCCAGATCTCGGGCACGGAGAAAAGCGTGTTTGACAATCTGCAACAAACCCTGGAGCAGTTTGTCAACGACCGCCAATGGACGCATCTTCAGTTTCAGAAGAACGAGCGCATCGTGTGCAACTTCAACCTGCAGGTAACCAAGTATGATAAAGACCAGGGCATCTTTACCTGCAAGGCTACCATCCAGGCCAACCGCCCGGTGTATAATTCGGCCTACACCTCCACCTTATATAATAATGTGGATGAAAACTTCACGTTCAAGTTTGCCGAGTTCGACCAGCTGGAGTTCAACGAGGAGCAGATAGACAACCAGCTTACTGCCCTCTTCGCCTACTATGCGTATCTTCTCATCGGTTTAGACCTCGACAGTTTTTCGCCCAAGGGCGGCGAGGACGTGCTGCAGCGTTGCATGAATCTCACCAACAATGCGCAGAACCTCGACTACCCGGGCTGGAAGGCTTTCGACAACGACCGCAACCGCTTCGCCATCATCAACGACTATCTTGACGGCTCGATGGAGCCCTTCCGCCAGTTGCAGTACGACTACTACCGCAAGGGACTCGACGAGATGGCGAACAATGTGGAGCGAGGCAGAACCGAGATAACCACAGCCCTGGAAACAGGACTGAAGAAAGCCAAGGAGAATCGCCCGCTCAGTATGTTGCCACAAATCTGGACGGATTACAAGAAGGATGAACTTGCCAACATCTACAAGGGCAAGGGCACCCAGAAGGAGAAGGAAGCCGTGTTCGAAATCCTCACCTCCATCAATCCGTCGCAAAACAAATATTGGGACCAGATAAAGGAATAATATAACCAATTATGCTCAAGCAATTATATATCAAGAACTTCACACTCATCGACGAGCTGAACATTGCACTCTATCCGGGCTTCTCCGTCATCACCGGAGAAACGGGAGCCGGAAAGAGTATCATCCTCGGCGCCATCGGTCTGCTTCTGGGTAACAGAGCCGATACCAAGGCCATCAAGGCAGGCAGAGACCGCTGCGTGATAGAAGCCCATTTCGACCTTTCGAGATACGGAATGCAGGCGTTCTTCGATGACAACGACATCGACTATGATGGCAACGACACCATCATCAGAAGAGAGTTGACGGCGGCAGGCAAAAGCCGTGCCTTCATCAACGATACTCCTGTGCCCCTCACCCGGATGAGAGAGTTGGGCGAACAGCTCGTAGACATCCATTCGCAGCACCAGAACCTGCTGCTGCAGAAGGAAGACTTCCAGCTCAACGTGGTGGACATCATCGCTCAGGACAACAAGCAACTCGCTGCCTATCAGAAGGATTACAAGGCCTACCATCAAGCAAAGGTTCAACTGGAAAATCTGAAGGAAGAGATTCTCAAAAACCGCGAGAACGAGGAGTTCATGCGATTCCAGCTGAAGGAACTGGAAGATGCACAGCTGAAGGAAGGAGAACTTGAGCAGCTGGAACAGGAAGCCGAAACCCTCAGCCACAGCGAGGACATCAAGACCGCCCTCTACGAGGCAGACAACGCCCTGAGCGGCGACGACAACAGCATACTCGACAAACTGAAGACCGCTACTGACCAACTGGAAAATATTCGTGAGGTGTATCCGAGCATGGCCGAGATTTCCGACCGCATGCAGAGCAGTTATATCGAACTGAAAGACATCGCCCAGGAAATCAGCCACAGCGTGGATGGTGTTGACTTCGACCCCAACCGTCTGGAAACCATCAACACCCGCCTCGACCAGCTCTACACCCTGCAGCAGAAATTCCGTGTAGAATCCGTGGCAGACCTCATTGCCACCCGCGACCATATTGCCGGTCAGCTCTCCAGCATCGATGGTGGCGACGAGCAGGTGGAAGCCCTGGAGAAGCAGGTAGCCATCCTGCTCGAAAAAGCCCGGAAGCAAGCAGCCCTGCTCACCGCTGTGCGCCAGAAATCGGCAAAGACGATAGAGGCAGAGATGAAGCAGCGCCTGGTTCCGCTGGGCATTCCGAACGTAAGATTCGAGATTGCCTTCGCCTACAAGGGATTGAGCAGCAACGGAACCGACAAGGTAAGCTTCCTCTTCAGTGCCAACAAGAGCACGCCGCTGCAGCCTGTCACCCAGGTAGCATCTGGTGGAGAAATCGCCCGCGTCATGCTCTCGCTCAAGGCAATGATCAGCGGTGCCGTGAAGTTGCCAACCATCATCTTCGACGAAATCGATACGGGCGTGAGCGGCAAGATAGCCGAAAAGATGGCAGACATCATGGCAGAGATGGGCCACCTGGAACGACAGGTCATCTCCATCACCCACCTGCCGCAGATAGCAGCCAAGGGAAGCCATCACTACAAGGTGCTAAAGGAGGAAACCGAACAGGGCACCATCTCGCAGATGAAGGAACTCAACAGCGAGCAGCGCGTGGAGGAAATCGCCCAGATGCTCAGCGGCAGCGACATTACGCAGGCGGCACTCGCCAATGCCAGGGAACTGCTGAGGTCCAACCGCCCATAAAAACGACTGTTTTGAAATATGAAGAAAATATATATGATACTGATGGGACTGATGCTGGGTGCATCGTCCCTCTTCGCTCAACCGGGAGCTGTGCAGAAATCAGCCAAGAGCGTATTTACTCTCACCACCTTCAACAAGGATGGAAACATCATTTCATCCACGCAGGGTGTATTTATTGACAACAAGGGAACTGCCATCAGTACCTTCAAGCCATTCATCGGAGCCGTCAAGGCGAGCATCGTGGATGCTTCGGGCAAGTCGATGGAGGTAGACGCCCTCCTCGGAGCCGACGAGCTTTACGATGTGGCGAAGTTCAGAGTGGTGGGCAACACCCCGGCGGCACGCATCGCAGCCAAGGAATCGGAGGCAGGCAGCAAGGTGTGGCTCGTTCCCTATTCCATCAAGAAGTCACCATTCCAGCAGGAGGAGATTTCAAGCGTAGAGAAGTTCAAGACCACCTACAATTACTACATCTTCTCCATCACCGTGCCCGATAATGCCGTGGGCTGTCCTTTCGTCAACAAAGACGGTCAGGTAATCGGAATCATGCATAGCAACGGTCAGGTTACGGCCATCGATGCCAACTATGCCAAGGAGCTGAAGGTAACGGGACTTTCCACCCTCGATGCAGCGCTTCGCCAGACGGGCATCCGCACCGCCCTGCCTGATGTGGAGCAGGACGCCATCACCATGATGACGCTGAACAAGGCGCAGCTGAGCCGTGAAGCCTACACCAAGTATGCAGACGAATTCCTCGCCAGTTTCCCAACCTCCGCCTTCGGATACAAGGAGAAGGGAACGGTTCTGGTAGAGCAGAACGAGTTTGAGGAGGCAGCCAAACTGATGGAAGAAGGTATTAAGAAGGCGAATGCCAAGGATGAGGCTCACTCCAACTATTCAGATCTGATTTATCAGAAACTGGTTTACAAGGGTGATTCAGCTTTCAAGGCGTGGACTTACGACAAGGCGATTGAGGAGGCGCAGAAGGCTTATGCCATCAAGGCGAACCCGGTGTATAAGCACCAGGAAGCCCGCATCTGGTTTACCAAGGGTGATTACCTGAAGGCATACGATATGTTCATGGATTTAACCAAGACGGACATCCGCAGCGGCGAACTCTATCTGGAGGCTGCTCAGTCGAAGACTCGTCTGAAGGCACCTGCATCAGAAATCAGGGTGCTTCTGGATAGTGCCATCGTAGCATCGAAGGATGCGGGAGTATTGGCAGGAAACTACTATCTGGCTCGTGGTCAGTTCCTGGACGAACAGGGCGAGTATCGCAGTGCTTTGGCTGATTACAACCAGTATGATTCCATTGCCCGCCCCGTGAATCCGGAGTTTTTCTACACTCGCTACAAGTGTGAGACCCGATTGCGTATGTGGCAGCCGGCGCTCATCGACATAGCCCGTGCCTGCTACCTTTCGCCAAAGGAGCCTACGTATTTTGCCGAGTGGGCAAGTCTGGATTTGCGTGTCAAGAGATTTGAGGAGGGTGTCAGTGCTGCCAAGCAGTGCATAGCCCTGGCTCCGGAATACGCCGACGGCTATCTTCTCCTCGGTTTGCTTCAGATAGAATTGAAGCAGAAGGACGAGGCACTGAAGAACCTGGCAAAGGCAAAGGAGCTGGGTGATGCTCGTGCAGAGGGATATATTAAGAAGTATAGTCGATAAAGTAAACACTTTTTATAGAGGAAAAACTAAAATAAACGCCCTGAAAGGGAAAAAGCTTTTAAACACGAAGCTTTACTCTTTCAGTAAACAAAGAATCCCTATTGCTGATGCTTGTCAAGTAGTATCTGCAACAAGTATCTGCAACAGGGAGTCTTCTTTGTATCATTTTAAAACTCGATATGCTCACTAGAAGGATAACGAAAAGCAAACCAAGTTTGATCATCTTTGTTTGTAATAACAAAATCACCTAAAGTTATAATGTCCATCCCTATGATAACATCATAATCCCCGATGTCACCAGACAATGCTTCAATACCTGTGAATTCCAAACATCCATCTACATAAATGTTTATTTTGTAAACAGATGAGTCCATGCATCCTCCGACACCCTCGATTTGTGTTTGTCGAACAGGTTTTAATCCCAAAGCATCAATTACGGCTGACGAAATAATCGTATTGGTAGCTCCAGTATCCCAAACAGTAGATTCTACCTCACATCCTGATACCAATACCCCCTTCTTTCTTTCAAAAAAAGGAGTAATAACGCAATCTGTTTGGATTATATTTACTCTACATGGATGCTTCTTACTAATCTTTTGCATATCTACAGCGATTATAAAAGTCTAGCAAGGGCGTACAGAAACTACCTTTGCCACATGTCCCTCAGGAATTCCTGGTACTACTATCGAATAGCTAACAGGATATTTCTTTTCAAACTCCTCAATAGGAAGAGCGAATACTTTTAATTTCTTTTCCTTCATAATTTACTCCTTTCTTATCTTATTTATTTGTTACATCGATAATGCAAACATTATGCTATCTTAAAATATTTAGACTGTCCAAAGAATATTCTGCCCAAATTATCCTTGATGGAAATAACCAATCCCATAAAAGGATTGTGCTCTACATCAATAACCTGGCCCTCAATCCAATCGGTCAAACCTGTTAAAGAAGGATTTACCTTCATCATATCTCATAATTTTGGTTCCATAACTATCTGTTTTAAATATTTATTTTGTGCAAAAATACACAGAAGTTTTCAAAATACCAAATATTTCCAGACAAATCTGCAAAAAGGTTATTGTTTTCTTTGATTTTCAGAGAATTATTCGTATTTTTGCATTGTTATAGATATATAATGAATCCAGGAAAAGAATATCCCCCAGCCTGCTTTTTCAAGCGGGGCTGGGGGATATATTATAAACTCGTCTTTATGGCGTTCTTGACTTCTTTTTCAATTCCAGTTTCGGAATCTTGACTTTCTGTCCGGCTTTCAGTTTGCCGGAACCATTGAGAGCCTCAACGTAACACTCCATGCCCGGACCGAAATAACGCTTACTGATGGCTTCTATGGTCTGACCTTCTCGGGCAGTAACCACCTCAGCTACACCCACAATGCGATAGGCACCCGTGCGGACACGAGCATCCTGATCGTATTTGGCAGATGAATGGGCGGCAGCTTTTTCGGCTTGCAGCTTCTTAGCCTCTGCAGCTTTCTTAGCCTCAGCAGCTTTCTTTGCCTCTGCCAACTTCTTGGCATCAGCCCGCTTATTCAATTCAGCCTGCTTTTTAGCCTCAGCATCTTTCTGCTGCTTAGTGGCAAGAAGAGAATCCTTCTTATCAGCCTGCTTGCCATCAGCCTCAGCCATTTTCACGGCTTCGCTAGCCTGCGCCATTCTGATGCTATCTTCTATCGCCTTCTTTCTTATGATTTCTTCCTGCGAAAGAGGAGCCGGAGTTGGTTTAGCAGCCTTGTTGCCCTGATGGAAGTTGTCCAGTTGCAATGCGAGATGGTCGCGCTGCGCTGCCATCTTACCATAATTAAAGGCAAACCAACCGATGCCGCCAATCAAAGCTACGATGATGAAGCAGGCAACTATTACCAGATAACGAGGAATCACTACTCCCTTTTTGGTAGATTCAAAAGTATCGTAAGACTCTGAGTCTTCGGATGTTTCTGAATCGGATGCACAAGCTGATTCAACTACAGGTTCTGAATCTGAAGCTGATATTTGCTCAGGCTCAGGTGTTGGATCAAGGGTTGGCTCAGGTGTTGGCTCAAGTGTAGACTCAGGCTCAAGTGTTGCCTCATCCTCATCCTTCATTTCCTTAACCGACTTTTCTACGATAGTTTCTGTTATGATTTCAGGAGAAGCATCATATTGAGGTTCAGATTCGCCTATTACAACGACCTTATCGCTCACGGATGGAGCTTCTGATTCATCCAGGAAATCAATCACATCTGAAGTTTCAGAAGTGTCTGATATTTCAGAAGTATCTGAAGTTTCAGAAGTATCAGAGATTTCAGAAATACCAGTTGCTTCAGAAGTTTCCTCTGATGTTTCAGAACCATCCAATGGTTCTGGAATCTCCTCAGCCTCATCCATCTGCTGATTCTCAGCCGGCTGTTCTTCTGCCTCAAACTTCCTGTCTATTTCATCAAACTCTACCCCGTCGTTCACCACCACGGTCTCAAACTGTGCAAACGGCTTGTTGATGATTTCCTTGAGAATCGTATCCGGGGTAAAGGAGATCTTATCTCTTCCCTCAATGACGATACGCTCGCCCGTGTTGACATCCACGCTCTCACGATCCTTCACCGAAGTAACCTTGAAGGTTCCAAGCCATTTCATCTTTACCTGCTTGTCAGCCTGGAGCCCTTCATTGACTACATCAAACATCTTTCTGATGAACAACTCGGCATCCTGCTGACTGATACCCGTTTTCTCAGCCAGCTTCTGTGCCAAGACTGTCAAACTGTTCTTACTCATAAGCTTCTCCTCCATTCTTCAGCTTCTCCTTGACGGCAGCAACAGGACGAAAGCCGAGCACCAGTTTAGGCGGAACCAGCTGTCGCTTCCTGGTGGTAGGATTCACCACCACGCGCTCTACGCGCTTCTTCACCTCGAACGTACCAAAGTTGGGGATGGAGACCATTTCCCCTTCCTCAAATTCAGCAATCATGGCGTCTATCACCTTGCGCACCATCTTCTGGGTGTCGTCTTGCGAATAACCCGTCTGCTGAGCCAGTTCTGCTATATAGTCCTTATTGTTCATCTTCTGATTCTTTAATTATAATTCTATCTCACTACTTCGCCATACAGGTCGAACTCCTCGCTGCTGGTCATCTTTACCTTGTAGAAACTGCCCACACGCAAGCGTTGGTCTGTTACCTTGATAAGCACCTCTGGGTCAACCTCTGGCGAACAGAACTCAGTTCTGCCGATATAGTAATCTCCTTCCTTGCGGTCGATAACCACCGGCATCGTGAGTCCCACCTTGCCTGCCTCAATCTCTGCACTGATGTCCTGCTGCAGAATCATCAGTTCGTCAAGACGGCGCTGCTTCACATCGGCAGGAACATCATCTTCATAGTTCTTGGCACTGTAGGTTCCCTCCTCCTCAGAATAGGCGAAGGCACCCATGCGCTCGAAACGCTGTACACGCACGAAGTCGAGCAACTCGTGGAAATCCTCCTCGGTCTCGCCAGGGAAACCTACCATCAGCGTGGTGCGGATATGGATGCCCGGCACGCGGTTGCGGATGATGGTGAGCAGGTCGAGCGTCTCCTGCTTGGTTACGTGGCGATGCATGCGAGTGAGCATGTGGTCGCTGATGTGCTGCAGGGCGATGTCGAGATACTTGCATACGTTTGGCTTCTCGCGCATCACATCGAGCAGATCGAGCGGGAACTGGTTTGGATAGGCGTAATGCAGACGAATCCACTTAACGCCAGGGATGTCGGCCATCTCGCTGATGAGTTCGGTGATATGATGCTTGCCATCGATATCCATGCCGTAGTAGGTAAGTTCCTGAGCGATGATCTGGAACTCCTTCACGCCGTCGGCTACCAGTTCGCGCACCTCGTTGAGGATATCTTCCTTAGGACGGGAAACGTGCTTGCCAGTGATGAGCGGAATGGCGCAATAGGCGCAGCGGCGGTCGCAGCCCTCTGAAATCTTGATGTATGCATAGTGGTGAGGGGTGGTAAGATGGCGGCGCTCGTTGCAGGCAGGCACTTCGGCCTTACCCAGCTCCTTGAGCAGTTCCTTGTAGTTGAACTTGCCGTAGAACTTATCCACCTCAGGCATCTCAGCCTCCAATTCCTTCTGATAACGCTGCGAGAGGCAGCCCATCACATAGAGTTTGTTCAGGCGTCCCTCTTCCTTAGCCTGGATAAATTCGAGGATGGTGTCGATGCTTTCCTGCTTGGCATCCTCGATGAAGCCGCATGTGTTGATGACGGCTATCTCGCCCTGAGGGCGCTTTGAATCGTGTACACAATGGTAGCCGTTCGCCTCAAACTGCTTCATCAACAGCTCGCTGTCGACCAGGTTTTTGGAACAGCCCAAAGTTATGATATCTATCTGGTTCTTTTTCATTCACCTATACCTTATTATATATACTAATCTGATTCCCGTTTCTTTTCATGCACATTGCATCCGAAATCTACTTTGATTTCTTGAACAGGGAATCAACGAATTCCTTCTTGTTGAAGAGCTGCATGTCTTCCATGCCCTCGCCCAATCCGATGTACTTCACCGGCACCTTGAGCTGGTCGGAGATTCCGATGACCACGCCGCCCTTGGCTGTGCCGTCGAGCTTGGTGATGGCAAGAGAAGTGATATTGGTAACGGCAGCAAACTGCTTGGCCTGCTCGAAGGCGTTCTGACCCGTACTGCCATCCAATACGAGCATCACCTCGTCTGGCGCCTCAGGCATCACCTTCTTCATCACCTCCTTAATCTTCTTCAGCTCGTTCATCAGGTTCACCTTGTTATGCAATCTTCCTGCAGTATCGATGAGCACCACGTCGGCACCATTTGCCTTGGCACTCTGCAGGGTGTCGAAAGCCACGCTTGCAGGGTCGGAACCCATCTGCTGCTTCACCACCGGTACGCCCACACGGTCGCCCCAGATGGAAATCTGCTCCACGGCTGCGGCACGGAAGGTATCGGCAGCACCCAGATAAACCTTCTTGCCAGCCTTCTTAAACTGGTAGGCAAGCTTACCGATGGTAGTAGTCTTGCCTACTCCATTAACACCCACCACCAGGATAACGTATGGCTTGTGGTCGGAAGGCAAGTCCCAATTCTCATTGTCATCGCTATGGTTCTCTTCCAGGAGACTGGCGATTTCCTCTCTTAAGATTCTGTCGAGCTCTGAGGTAGAAACATACTTGTCGCGAGCCACGCGCTCCTCGATGCGATGAATGATCTTCACCGTAGTCTCTACGCCCACATCCGATGTGATGAGCACCTCTTCGAGGTCGTCGAGCACATCGTCATCTACGGTAGACTTACCAGCCACCGCACGAGCTAATTTGCTAAACACACTCTCCTTGGTTTTTTCAAGTCCTTTATCGAGAGTTTCTTTCTTTTTGTTGCTGAATAATCCGAATAATCCCATAATTATAGCTATATTTTTTGCAAAGATACAAAAAAAAACGAAAGCATCGGTACATTTTTTGGAAAAAACACCAAAAAAAGCACCGATGCATGCTATTTATTCCTTAATTGACTATTTTTACAGGCTATTATTGAGTGCCATTAAGGCAAGAACAGCCTCATTATATTCGTTGACCACCTCAGCCTGCTTCAACCGCATATCTATCGCCTCCTGCAAGGCGCTGGCGTATTCCACATAACTGATTTCACCATTCTCATACTCCAGGGTGCTGAGACGTTCTATGTCCTTCGCCTTCGCCAGATTCTCGCCGCTGTAATATTCCATTCGCTTGATGGCATTCTGCAGGCGGTTATATCCCTGTTTGTAATCCCGCTCCTTTTCGCGCTGCTCCTGCTGCATCGCCAACAGAGCCACCTCGCGGTCTTTCTGCGCAGCCTTCACCTTCGCCTTGGTTGCGCCATAGAAGAGCGGAACCCCCACGGTTACTTCGAAACCGAAGAAATTGCCTTCGGTGAAGCGCTGGCGATTGATGTGATAGGGATCCCAGCTATCGATGAGAAGCTGCGAACGCAGGGCGAGCGAGAGCGATGGCGCATAGCCCGTCTTGGCACACTTCACTTCTTGGTCGAGCGCCGAGATGAGGTCTTTCTGATATTGCGCATCGGCAGTCTGCTGATAGTTGAAGGCTGCATTCATGGGCGAACGCTGCGAGATGACAAGGTTGTCGGCGGCAGGCACCACAGGCGTAGTGGTGTTGAGCAGCGCCATCAGGGCAGTCTGCAGATTCTCTGCCTCGTTCTTCACCTTCGTCATCTCCAGACGGTTGTCGTTTCTCATGCGATCGGCAGAGAGGAACTCCAACTGTCTCGCCTCGCCCGCCTTGTATCTCTTCCCGGCTACATCGCAATAGCGCTGGATGACGGAATCCTGCTGCTGCAGAATCTGAAGGCGATGGGTCTGATAGAGCATCGCATAGTAGGCACTGGCGATTTCGAGTCTGAGCTGCTGGGAGGTGACGTTCAACCGGCTTTTCTCTGCCTGGGTCTCTGCCTTCAACTGATTGCGACGGGCTGTATAGACCGTAGGAAACTCTATGCTCTGCGAGAAGGTGAGTCCGTTGTCAGTATCGCCGCTGGAAGCCGGGTTCTGGGAGAAGGCGATTTCCGTCTTGTCCAGATTCCATGCTGTTCCCTGCATTACCTGAGCCTTTTCTACGGCTTTTCTGCCGGATTGCAAGGCGAGGTTCTGCCTATCAGCCAGTTGGAAACACTGCTGCAAGGTCATCTTCTGACCCGGAATACTTGTATCAAAGCGTGATGCATCCGAGGCAGTAAGATGTGCATCTTCCATCTTTACAGAAAGATGTGCATCCGTCGCCAAAGGCATCAGCAGCATCCAGGATGCAAGCCATATGTGATTCTTCTTAAAAAACTTCTTCATATTATTCAATTCTAATGCTTGATATTCAAACAAGTTCAGTATCTGAAAATTCTAACGCTTGGTAAATGTCTTGTAGATGGCAGGGAGCACCAGCAGAGTGAGCAGGGTACTCGTGATGAGTCCGCCAATCACCACCGTGGCAAGTGGTCGCTGCACCTCGGCACCATCGCCCTGCGAGAGCGCCATCGGGAGGAATCCCATGGAAGCCACCAAAGCCGTCATCAGGACAGGACGCAGACGGAGCATGCAGCTATCGATGATACGACGATGAATCATCTCACCCGCACTGGTTCCCGCTGTCGGTGGCAACCGGAGCTGTTCTTTCTGCATCTGGTTCATCTGACCGATGAGCACGATTCCGTTGAGCACCGCCACACCGAAGAGGGCGATGAAGCCCACACCTGCCGAAATACTGAAAGGCATACCGCGGAGCCAAAGCGCCCATACACCGCCGATGGCAGCCAGAGGAATAGCCGAGAACACGAAGAGCGACTCTTTTACATTCTTCACCGTGGCATAGAGCAGCAGCAGGATGATGACCAGCGCTATCGGAATCACCACCATCAGTCGGCGGCTGGCACTCTGCAGATTCTCAAACTCACCACCATAATTATAATAGTAGCCTTCAGGGAGTTTCAGCTTTTCGTCGAGAATCTCCTGGATATCCTCCACCGTGCTTTGCACATCACGCCCCTTTACATTGAAGCCCACGTAGATGCGCCGGGCACCATTCTCATGCGACACCTGTGCCGGAGCAGGCGAATAATCGATATCCGCTACTTGCGAAAGCGGAATATTCGTGCCATCCTTCAGCGGAATACTCAACAGTTCAAGCTGCTCTACATTGCGCTGCGAAGGATCCATGCGGAGCACGATGTCAAACTTCTTGTCGCCCTCGTAGACGGAACCAGCCACAGCACCGGCAAAGGTAGTCTCCAGAATACTGCTGATATCATCCACGCTGATGCCGTAAGCCGCCATCTTCTCGTGGTTGTATCTTACCTGGATTTGAGGCAAGCCGGCAACTTCTTCTACAAAGATGCCACTCACGCCCGGCACGCCTTCTATCATCTTCTTCACCTTTCCTGCCTGCTGGGTAAGCACATCGAGGTCGTCACCGAAAATCTTGATAGCCACATCCTGCTTGATACCCGTAAGCAACTCGTTGTTGCGCATCTGGATAGGCTGGGAAATCTCTGCTTCCAGACCAGGGATGGCACTCAGCGTCTCCTCCATCTTCTCCATCAGTTCGGGAGTCGTCTTGGCAGTGGTCCATTCTGCCTTCGGCTTCAGGGCTATCATGATGTCGGCACGTTCCACAGGCATCGGGTCGGTAGGAATCTCGGCGCTTCCGATGCGGCTCACCACCTGCTTGATTTCCGGATATTCCTTCTTGAGCAGTTTTTCAGCCTTGCTGCAGCTCTCCACCATCTGCGAGAGCGACGTACCCTGCGACATACTCATTTCCACAGCGAAATCGCCTTCTTCCAGACTCGGGATAAACTCGCCTCCCAGATACTTGAAGCCCACCACGCTGACGCAGAACAAAGCCACGGCTCCCGTGATGACATCCCTGTTGCGGGCAAGCACCCAATCGAGGATAGGACGATACCAGCCCTGCAGCTTCTCTATCATCTTATCAGAGAAAGTCTTCCTGCTGTGAACCTTGCGGCTCAACAGGAGCGAACTTGCCATCGGCACATAGGTGAGCGACAGGATGAAGGCACCGAGGATGGCGAAGAACACGGTGAGCGCCATCGGACGGAACATCTTGCCTTCGATGCCCACCAGCGTCATCAGCGGAATGTATACAATCATGATGATGATTTCGCCGAAGGCTGCACTCTGGCGGATGCGGGAAGCCGAGAAGTGAACCTCCTCGTCCATCTGCTTCTGGGTCAGGGCGAAAGGAACCGCATTTCCTTCCTTCTGGCATTGGGCAAGATAGGCCGCACGCACCTCGGGCTGCGAGAAATGACCTGTATTAATATGTGTAACCACCGCCTCGACGATGATGACGGCGGAATCGACAATCATACCGAAGTCGATGGCACCCAATGACATCAGGTTGCCGTCGATGCCGAAGGTCTTCATCATGCCGAAGGCAAAGAGCATACTGAGCGGAATGACACTCGCCACCACCAGTCCTGCACGCCAGTTGCCCAGAAAGATGACAAGCACGAAAATAACGATGAGTCCACCTTCGATGAGGTTGCGGGCGATGGTGCCCTCTACTCTATCCACCAGGTTTGTACGGTCGATAAACGGTTCGATGACCACGCCTTCGGGCAGTGATTTCTGAATCTGGCTGATTCGCTCCTTCACGTTTTTGATTACCTCCTGGAAGTTCTCGCCCTTGAGCATGATGGCGATACCTGCCACCACCTCGCCTTCACCATTGCGGGTAACGGCTCCGAAACGGGTGGCATGCCCCAACTGAACCTTTGCCACGTCGCCCACCTTAACAGGTGTTCCATCCACCGTCTTCACCGTGATGTTGGCAACATCCTCCAGATTCTTCACCACACCGATGCCTCGGATATAATACTGATTGGAATTCTGCTCGATGTAGCTGCCGCCCGTATTGGCATTGTTGCGCTGCAAGGCATCAAACACCTCGCTTACGGAAACACCGCTGGCGTTGAGCTGGTCGGTATTGATAGCCACCTCATATTGCTTGACATAGCCGCCCCAACCGCTTACCTCGGCAACACCAGGGGTTCCGGAAAGCTGTTTGCGCACAATCCAGTCCTGCATGGTTCTGAGTTGGGTGAGCGAGTATTTATGCTCGTATCCCTCCTTGGCACGAATGGTATAGTGGTAGATTTCGCCCAATCCTGTGGCGATAGGTCCCATCTCTGTCTCGGTGTTCTTAGGCAGTTCTTTCTCCAACTGTTCCACCACCTGACTCACCTGCGAACGTGCCCAATAGATATCGGCTGCATCGTCGAAGACAAGCGTGATAACCGAGAGTCCGCTTCTTGAAATGCTTCGGCGTTCCTGGATGCGGGGGATATTGGCAAGTGCCATCTCTACAGGAGTGGTTACGTATTGCTCCACCTCCTGTGCTCCCAGCGAAGGAGCCTGCGTGATGACCTGCACCTGATTATCGGTAATATCCGGGGTGGAATCGAATGGAAGATGCACCAGCGACCAGACGCCCCATATCGCCAGGGCTATAGAAAGTACTCCAATCACCAGTTTGTGGCGAATGGAATAAGTAATAAGTTTCTGAAACATAAGCTACCCTTTCTTAATGCGCATGCTCACCATGTTCGCCTGTAAGCGAAGCCAAATAATAAGCATTCTCAGTTACTATCTTCTTACCGGCGGCTCCATCCTTGCCCTTCAGCAGATGGTCGCAAAGCTTCACCTCTGTATATTTACCATCCGAAGCACCTGTGGTTACCTCATGACGGGAGAAGCTATAGTTACCCTTGCTAGGAGTGCCATTGAGGGCGAAGACATACTGCTTTCCATCGGTGTTCACGATAGCCTGGGATGGCAAAGCGAGGCACTGCTGACTGCCTGTTGCTATCTTTCCGCTTACATACATACCGGCGAAAAGCTTTCCGCCATGGGTATTGCCAGAAGAAGAATGCAGATAACTCTTAACGCTTGCCGCATCCAACTTTACGTGAACAGCAACGGATTTCGAGTTATCGTTAAAGTATTGGTTCATACCATAAACGGTTCCTGAAAGTTTTACGCCCGGCTGATTGGTCAGGCTCATGGTGACACGATTGCCCACCTTGATCTTCGCCAAATCCTTCTCGAAGACATTGAGGTCGCATTCCACAGCCTGGGTGTTTCTAATCTTCATCAGAGGAGTCTGCATATCAGCAAAACTTCCCAGACTGGCAGTCATCTCGCTCACGACGCCAGAGATAGGCGCACGCAAAGGGAACGCTGTGGTAAACTTTCCTTTGGCTACAGCGGCAATAGAAATGCCCATCTGCGCCAACTGGCGACCGATGCCCAACATGTTGGCATGAGCCACATGGTAATCCTTCTGGGCCTGCTGCAGGCTGCGCTTGATGCCGGCTCCATTCTGAGCAAGCAGCTTCTGGCGCTCCATATCAATTCGGGCAAGTTCACACTCCTTGGCAGCCGAATAGTACTCACGCTGCAAACTTACCACATCGGTATTCTCAACAGTGGCAACCAGCTGCCCCTTGTGTACAAACTGTCCTTCCTTTACAGAAATGCTTTTCACGATGCCTCCCATCAGCGAAGCCACATCGCCCATTGCCTGTGCACGCAGTACGAGCGAACCCTTCGCATCAATGGTGGCATCCATCTCACGCTCCACAGCCTCGCCCATCTTCAAATCCACGGTGCTGACCTGCTTGGCTGTCAACGGAATATGATCAAAATCAACTTCATCATGCTCATGTTCCTCATGCGCATGAGCCTCAGAACCGGTCTGTTTTGCAAAGAAAGCGAATCCAGCCCAGGCAATCGCCGTAACGGCGACTATTAAAATAATTCTTTTCATGTTTGTTTTTTCCTTCAATTTTATAATTCTACACTACAATTTCACACAACGGATCTTATCACGAATCCGCTGGCAAAAGTACACAAAAATCCTTGCAACTCAGTTGCATTCGAATCTTCAAACCGATTTTTGCAACCAAATGGCAAACTTGAATAAAATCATAAAATAGAAGGAGGTCCCCGCCTGCTATAGCCAGCCGCCAGTTCCTCAGCAAGAGGAGAAGCTGCCACATGCTGCCATCTCACAGAAATGAGTGAGAGACGAGGGAGGATTAAAAGAGAAGAACAAGACAGGACTACAAACTGATGGCTCTCATCTACCAGCAACTTGCGGATGCCCTTCACCACCTTGGCATTGGTAACAAAATGGTGCATCTGATGCACACGGCAGTTGCCACGGTCGGTATTCGACTCCTGGTCATGATGATCGGTATGCTCATCATTGATGTTGCCATCTTCCTGACACTGTTCCTGAACCATACAGATACGATCCATGTGGTGATGATGACTCACCACCGTGGATAGCAGCACGCTCATGGTTGCCATCCATAGACTGAATATGTATAAGATTCTCTTGTTCATTTCGGCTGCAAAGTTACGAGTTTTACGGTGAAATTCCAAAGAAATTATCGTAAAACGCCATATAATTTCTTAAAAAAGATAAAAGGTAGTACCCAAATACACCAACATGAACATTATTACTTTAAAATTTCGTAACTTTGCATCAAAATTACATTATAAAAACATGAGAAAAGTATTATTAGTTTTCCAACTACTCCTAGCAGTAGTCATGGCCAACGCTCAGATGCTGAACCCCGTGAAGGTGACCAGCACCTTGAAGACCAATGGGTCTGCGGAGGCAGAAATCGTATTTAGTTGTAAGATTCAACCTGGATGGCATGTCTATTCTACTGGCCTTGGCGCAGATGGTCCTATCTCCGCCAGTTTCAACGTCAACAAGATGGAAGGTGCCGAACCGGTTGGCAAGTTAAAGGCAAGGGGAAAGGAGATTTCCACCTTCGACCCGCTCTTCGAGATGAAGTTGCGCTATTTTGAAGGCAGCGCTACCTTTGTTCAGAAGATTAAGTTCACCAAGCCAACGTATGTCATTGATGCTTACTTGGAATATGGTGCCTGCAGCGAGCAGAACTGTCTGCCACCAAGCGAGGCTAGCATCAAGAAGAGCGGCACTTCTCCTGCCGTAGATGGCAAGGAGGCTGCAAAGGACAATGCTGCAGACGCCAGCAAGGTTGACGCAGCAGCACTGGCTAAGGCACAGGCCGACTCCCTGGCAAATCTTGCCAATGCAGAGAAAGTGGACAGCACAGCCAGCATCGACCCTGCCTTCTCGGTAGAAGCCAACAGCGATGACGCCAAGGCATGGTGGAAACCTGTGGTGAAGGAGTTGCAGGCATTCGGCGGCAACAACGATATCGCAAGCCACGGCATCCTATATATCTTCATCATCGGATTCGTGGGCGGTTTGCTCGCACTCGTGATGCCTTGCATCTGGCCTATCATCCCGATGACCGTAAGCTTCTTCCTGAAGCGTGCCAAGAACGACAAGAAGAAGGGTATCCGTGATGCCATCACCTACGGATTGAGCATCGTGATTATTTATCTGGTTCTCGGTCTTGCCGTTACAGCCATTGCCGGTCCAAGCACCCTGAATGCCTTGAGTACAAGTGCTGTATTCAACATCATTCTCTTCCTGCTCCTGGCTATATTTGCATTCTCCTTCTTCGGATGGTTCGAAATCAAGTTGCCAGACAGTTGGGGAAATGCCGTAGACAGCAAGGCTTCCAGCACCACAGGTCTGATTTCCATCTTCCTGATGGCATTCACCCTCGTACTGGTCAGCTTCTCCTGCACCGCTCCTATCATCGGATTGCTGCTGGTTCAGACGGTAACATCCGGCGACTGGCTCGCTCCTACCGTGGGTATGTTTGGTTTCGCCCTGGCTCTCGCCCTTCCATTTACCCTCTTCGCCCTCTTCCCATCCTGGTTGAAGTCGGCTCCAAAGTCAGGTTCATGGATGGAGACCATCAAGATTGTGCTTGGTTTCATTGAGCTCGCCTTCTCTTTGAAGTTCCTGAGCGTTGCCGACCTGGCTTACGGCTGGCACATCATGGACCGCGAGGTGTTCCTCTCACTCTGGATTGTCATCTTCGGTCTCTTGGGTCTCTATCTCATCGGTAAGCTCAAGTTCCAGGTAGACGCCATCGGTGGTGACATCAACAAGCCAATGCCAGTGGCTTGCATCATGCTGGGTCTCTGCTCTCTGGCATTCTCAGTATATATGATTCCAGGTCTCTGGGGTGCACCATGCAAGGCAGTCAGCGCTTTCGCTCCACCAATCAACACCCAGGATTTCAACCTCAACAACAAGACCGTGGAATCTGAGTACAAGGACTACGAGACGGGTATGGCCGCAGCCAAGGCAGCAGGCAAGCCTGTGCTCATCGACTTCACCGGTTTCGGTTGCGTGAACTGCCGCAAGATGGAGGCTTCCGTATGGACAGACCCATCAGTGGCTGACAAACTGACAAAGGACTACGTGCTCATCTCACTCTATGTAGACGACAAGACCCCATTGCCACAGCCAATGGAAGTAGAGTTCAACGGCGAGAAGCGCACCCTTCGCACCATCGGTGACAAGTGGAGCTACTTGCAGGCAAGCAAGTTTGGCGCCAATGCCCAGCCTTTCTACGTAGCTGTAGACAACGAGGGAAACCCTCTTACCGGTTCGTTCGGCTTCAAGGAAGACGTAAGTGCTTATCTCGATTTCCTGAACAAGGGTTTGGATCAGTATCGTAAATAATATTAAAACAAGCATATCGGAAGCGAGGATGGCATATTATTTGCTACCTCGCTTTCGTCATTTTTATCAGAAAATGACATGCATGGAGACAATGACATGCATGGAGTAAATAAACTGCATTGAAAATATCAACAAATAATATAAGTATGAACACAAAAGAAGTTCCAGTCCTGCTTTTGACAGGCTATCTGGGCAGCGGCAAGACAACCCTGCTCAACAAGATTTTGGCAAATAAGAAAGGTATCAAGTTCGCTGTCATCGTAAATGATATCGGCGAGGTGAACATTGATGCGGCACTGATAGAGAAAGGTGGCGTGGTAGGTCAGAAAGACGATTCGCTCGTTTCCCTGCAGAACGGTTGCATCTGCTGCACTTTGAAGATGGACCTCGTGGAGCAGTTGAAGGAAATCGTAGACATGAAGCGCTTCGACTATATCGTAATTGAGGCAAGCGGTATCTGCGAGCCAGCTCCTATCGCCCAGACCATCTGCTCCATCCCATCTCTCGGTCCTCAATACATCAAGAACGGCATCCTGCGCCTCGACAGCATCGTTACCGTGGTAGATGCCCTCCGCATGAAGGATGAATTTGCCAACGGTTCCGACCTGATGAAACAAGACATCGATGAGGAAGACTTGGCATCGCTCGTTATCCAGCAGATGGAGTTCTGCAACATCATCCTGCTGAACAAGGCGGCAGAAGTAGAGCCTAAGGAGTTGGAGCATCTGAAGCAGATTATCCGCGCCATCCAGCCTAAGGCAGAAATCTTTGAGTGCAACTACGGAGATGTAGACCTCGACCTCATCGTCAATACCCATAAGTTTGATTGGCAGACCGTAGCTACCTCTGCAGGCTGGATTCAGGAGATTGAGTCCGAAAGAAACGGTGAAAACGAAGAAGAAGAGGATGAGCACGAGCACCATCATCACGATGAAGACGAGCACGAGCATCATCACGACCATGAGCATGAGGATCACGAGCATCATCATGACCATCATGATGAGCATGGACATCACCACCACCATCACGACCACGACCACGATCACGAAGGCGGCGAGGTGGAGGAATACGGCATCGGAACATTCGTATATTATCGCCGTAAGCCATTCGACCTGTCACTCTTCGATGAGTTCGTAGCAAGAAAGTGGCCTCGCGACGTGGTTCGCGCCAAAGGTATCTGCTATTTCGCAGACGAGCGCGACATGTGCTACGTATTTGAGCAGGCAGGACAGCAAAAGACCGTGAAGCAGGCAGGACAGTGGCTCGCCACCATGCCAGCCGACCAGCTCGCAGAACTCCGCAAGAACAATCCTCAGCTCGATAAGGAATGGGATGAAGAATATGGCGACCGCATGATCAAGCTCGTATTCATCGGTCAGCACATCAAGGAACAGAAGGATGCCATCATCGCAGAACTCGACAAATGCCTGGCACTCTAATGTACTTGAAGGAAGACTAATGTCCCCAAAGGAAGATAAGTCCTTGAAGGAAGATGAATGAAAATGCAGAAAAAAGCCTATAAAAAGAGGCTATTTCTTGACTTAAGATAGAAAACGGAGGGAAAATTGCAGAATTTTTGCAGTTTTTTCTCCGTTTATACTTTTAATTCGTTTTTTTTTGTTAAATTTGCACCCGATTAATAATAATTAGCGAATGTATAAAGAAATGAAGACCGATTTTCGACCTGCATATGTCAAGGACTTTGAGGCTTGCTGGAATATCATCGACCAAGCTCGTCGCTCCATGATTGCCTCTGGCCGCCACCAATGGACCAGCGACTATCCTGCCGAACACGACATAAAAGAAGATATCAACAATGGCAATGCCTACGTACTCACTGTAGATGGCGAAATAGCTGTCTATGGAGCAGTCATTCTCAATGGAGAACCTCAGTACGATTTCATCGACGGCAAATGGCTTACCACTGGCGACTACTATGTAATTCATCGCTTCGCCACTCTCCCTAAATACCAACGAGAAGGATTCGCACGTATATTTATTAATAAGGTGAACAGTCTCTGCGAAGTAGAAAAGGTGCCAAGCATCAAGGTGGATACCAATTTCGACAACCTACCGATGATTGGCCTGCTTTCGAGCATGGGATTCAGCATCTGCGGCAGAATCAACTATGGCAACCGCGGCATGCGATTCGCTTTCGAGAAGCTTACCATACAACCGCAAATTTATTAAGATTCTATGGAAGATAAAATGATATTGATGAGAAGCTTGGTTGAACAACTCAACCAGGCTTCTGACGTTTATTATAACGGCAAAGGGGAACTGATGACCGACTATGAGTGGGACGCCAAGTTCGACCAACTCAAGAAACTGGAGGAGGAAACCGGCGAAGTGCTGCCCGACTCTCCTACCAACAAGGTTTCAGAAGACACCATCGTGGGCAAGAAGGAAGAACACGAATTTGCCGCCCTATCACTTGCCAAGACCAAACTGGTGAGCGACCTGGTGAAATGGGCAGAAGACCGCCCTATCTGGATTTCCTGGAAACTGGATGGTCTTACCCTTGTGGTAACCTACGACAACGGAAAGCTCTCGAAGATAGTAACCCGTGGCAACGGACATATCGGAACCAACATCACCCATCTGGCTTCTGCCATCAGTGGCATTCCTAAGACCATCAAGGAGAAAGGCCATCTCGTGATTCGTGGCGAAGCCGTCATCTCGTATGCCGACTTCGAGCAGTTTATCATCGAGAGCGAAGGCGATTATGCCAATCCGAGAAACCTTGCTTCCGGTTCCCTGTCGCTGAAAGACGCCGAGGAAGTAAAGCAGCGACATATCCAATGGATTCCCTTCACCCTGGTCTACACCGAACAGGAAATCAATTCATGGGGAGAACGCATGCAGATGCTGCAGGATTTAGGCTTCAAACCGGTGGAAAGAACCCGAATCGAACATCCTGACGAAGAAAGCATCCAGGCTGAAATCAATCGCTTTACCCAAAAGGTGACCGACAAGACTAACCCTTATCCTGTGGATGGACTCGTTATCTGCTACGATGATACAGCTTACGCAGCTACCGGTTCCGTGACCGGGCATCATGCCACAAGAGCTGGTTACGCCTTCAAATGGCAGGATGAACATGCAGACACAGAACTGGACCACATCGAATGGTCGTGCGCAGCCAACACCATCACTCCGGTGGCAGTATTCAAACCGGTAGAGCTGGAAGGAACCACCGTTCAGCGTGCCTCACTCTGCAACGTAAGCGAATGCGAACGGTTGGGCATCGGCGGCAAGGGAAGCAAACTGCAGGTAATCAAGGCAAACAAGATTATCCCGAAGGTAATCAATGTAACAGAACCGATGGGCATCTTCGAGATTCCAACCGAATGTCCTGTCTGCCATGCCGAGGCTACCGTCAAGGAAAGCGAGAGCGGAACAAAGACCCTGCATTGCAGCAATCCTCACTGTGCAGCCAAGCAAATTAAGAAGTTTGCCAGATTCGTGAGCAAGGAAGGTCTCAATATAGAAGGAATCTCAGAACAGACCATCTGGAGACTGGTAAACGAAGGACTGATCAGTGAATACGCTGACTTCTATCACCTCAATGACCATGCCTACGAGATAGCAGCCTGGGATGGTTTTGGCAAGAAGAGCGTTACCAACATGCTGGAAAGCGTAAGAAAGAGTCGCCAGACAGATGGTCGCCATCTGCTCTATGCCCTCAACATTCCTCTCTGCGGAGGCGATGTGGCAAAAAAACTCATCGAGCGTTATCCGGTAAAAGAACTGATAGAGACTGCCCGCCTCTGCATGTTTGACGATGAGTTTGCCAGCATCGACGGCATCGGACCAGAAAAGAGCGCCAAGTTCATTGGCTGGTTCAAGGACGACACCAACTTCGCCCATGTACAGAACCTGATGAAAGAGCTGGAAATCGTAGAACAGGAACCGGTAGAGAAAGGAAGCGCCTGCGACGGTCTGACCTTCGTTATAACCGGCGACGTACATCATTATAAGAACCGCAACGAGCTGAAGGCTTACATAGAGAGCCAAGGCGGCAAGGTGACGGGAAGCGTGAGCAAGAGTACTAACTTCCTGATCAACAACGATGCAGCCTCTCAAAGTTCCAAGAACAAGAAAGCGCACGAACTCAACATTCCTATCATTACAGAAGATGAGTTCGTCGAGAAATTCGGATAAAATAATCGAGAGATTCGGATAAAAACAAGAAATCCCTTAGGCTTCATATCAAGTCTAAGGGATTTCTTTTTGTATAGTTAATCCAGGAAATTAGTGTGTTCCGCAATATTGTCCCATAAAGAGGATACCACCACTCTGTGTGTCCTGAATCATATATACGAATGGGTGGTCGGCATGGAACTCCACATTGCGTATCTCCATAGGAGCCATCGATGTGAGCATAATGGCAGCAGTTACGGCTGCCGCCTTGGTTCCACGCTCGCTTACTTCAATCTTAGCCTTCTGCAGCATCTTGCTTACAAAGAAAGGGCCATTGGCAAAATGAGTGAAGTTTGCCTCGTTAGGATTGAACATGGAAGGGGCACCCAAGCCGCTGATGATATCATTGAGCGGCAACTCCTGCTCGATGGTAAACTTAGGCAGTTTCAGGTTCACCATGCATTCCTCCATGCTGTTTCCCAGATTCGTTATCTTCTCGGCATCCAATCCCTTCATCATGTCCTGGATGCTCTTGTCCTCGTTAGGAAGAAGCACCATCATGCGATAGGTACCGTTGCCGTAAGGAAGGTCGATAGCCTTGAAGGTATCATTCTCCGAATAGAAGAACTTCTTAACCTGATGCATCATCTGCACTTTCTGAATATCACGGGTGTAACCGCGGAAGTTGGCTTCCTTTGTATTGCGTGCATCAAACTTCGACTGCCATGTACCATTGAAGAAGATGGCATTCATCAGATAGGAAACAGCCTGAGGATCCACCTGACTGATAATCTGCGGAATCATGCCATGGGTCTTCTCCTTGCACCAGCCATTGATGCGGTCGGTGGTTTTACCGGATGTAAAGTCAAGACTCTCGATGGCAGCCTGATAATTGTCGCCTACCTTCTTGCTGAATGCACTGTTCACAGAGAAGCTCTTGTTGACAGCGATGAAATTAGCTATCTCCACTTTAGTCTGCTTGTCAAGTCTACCTGCAGTTTGGATAATAGCCTTGTAGGTTTCATTTAACTCATCCACGTTAACACCTTCGCAGCCAATGGCTTTCAATATTTCCTGCTGAGTAGTTCCATCAGCACCGTTAGCCAACATACCCATCAGATAAGCCACACTCATAGGAGAAACCACCTGTGAAGAATGACCTGAGAGCTTGTCGAAAAGACGAAGGGCGAAAGCATTATTCTTATGGATAATCTCTCGCTGGGCATCAGAAAGAACTAGATAACTGTTGTCCAAATCCTCTTCATTCTTTCCCATATCGTTACTCTTGCTTGCATTAGAATCGCCATTTATCTTCTTGCTGCTGGCACAGGAAGTCATTGCCATAGCTGCCGTCATCATGAGGGCAGCAGAAGCCATTTTGCTAAAATTACTCTTCTTCATAATCATTCATATTTGTTGATAATCTGTCTATGAAATGCAAGTTTCGACGATTTCTTGCATCAGATAGTCCAAATTTAAGACTCATTAACAGCCTGTTTGTCTAAAGCCCCATCAACTGCCTGCTTGCCTGGCATCACACGCAGATGGTATCTGTTGCCGTCAAACTCCACGCGCATCAGACTCTGCGGATTGGCTATCTTGGCCAACTCAAGAGCTACATGCCCCATCGTTCTGCGAAGATTCAGTTCAATGCACGAAACCAGTTCCAGCTGTCCATCCTTTGAAGCTATCATCATATCCACACCAAAAGGACCGCTATAGATATCCTTCAACGCAGGTTCCATAATATCTATAATTCGCTGACGTGCAGAAGAAAGAGTCTCTTCACTCACGTATTGCTTCAAGATATCCAGCTTTTCCTCTTCCGAGCAGAGCAGATTGCCGGAATAAGCATTCTTGATGGTATCAAACAACGAGAGTCCCAGATAGTTCACCTTGCCGTCACGCATTTCGAACTCCATGCCGAAGTCTTTCACCTTATTATAATAAGGCTCCACGGTAACGCCACCCTGGTGCGCAATGATGTTGCGGGTCCAGCGTTCAAAGGCAGGATATTCGCCAGCTGTTCTGAATTCATCGGCAGCCACATACTTCACTCCCCTGCCGCTGCTGCTCCAGGGAGCCTTGACCACAGCCTTGCCCTGCTGCAGCACCAACGCCTTCACCTTCTCATAGGAATCAGCATATACTACGCCCTGCTGCAGATGCTGGGCAGCCCACTGCCTGCTGCTTATCATGCGTACCTTATTTAATGTATCGTCGGTAGGCAACATGATGTCGGGCACGCCCATTCGCTCCAGCTCATGTTTCAGACTCAAGTTCCATCCCCAGGGATGAATGCTGTCAAGAAACTCCGTCTTAAGCGCATGTTCCAACTGAACCTTGGTTATAAACTCAACTTTTTCTGCAAGATGCTCCCCCAAATGGCGCACCTTGTCGAGTGCATTGTCGATGTCATCAACAAGCACCCAGTCACCCTGATCTGCCCACAAGGCAGGAATAAACGCCAGGTCGCTTCGCAACTGTCTTCCTGCATGAGGCGCGGTGAACTGCTGCAAATTTGCGGCCAAAGCCAAATCGTGTTCCGGATTGAAGATATGTAGTTTCATGCTGCAAAGTTACAAAATAAAGAGGGGAAAAAGGCAAAAGAGGGGCGTTTTTACGTAGAAAAGTGCTAAATAATGAAAAAAAAGTTAGTTTTTGCTATCTAGAGTTTGCAAATTTAAAATATATTATTACCTTTGCATCGTAAAAACAAAATTGAATCAATATTAAACGCATGGAAGAAGCATTCTTCAGAACACATACATATCTCGTAGAGCATACAGATGCCCCCGTGAGACGCACCTTGATGGATGAAATCGATTGGAACGACCGATTGATTGGAATCAAGGGCACACGAGGTGTCGGCAAGTCGACATTCCTATTGCAGTATGCCAAGGAGCACTTTGGACCTCACGATCGAAAGTGCCTGTTTGTGAATATGAACAACTTCTATTTCCAGAGTAGAGGAATCGCCGACTTTGCCGGCGACTTCGTGAAACAAGGTGGCAGAACATTGCTCATCGACCAGGTGTTCAAGCAGCAGGACTGGAGCAAGGAGCTCCGCAAGTGCTACGACCTGTATCCAGAACTGAAAATCGTATTCACAGGTTCAAGCGTGATGCGGCTGAAGGAAGAGAACCCTGAGCTCAACGGCATCGTGAAAAGCTACAACCTGCGCGGCTTCTCGTTCCGCGAGTTTATCAACTTGCAGACGGGCAACAACTTCAAGGCATACGAACTTGACGACATCCTGCGCAATCATGAGCACATCATCAAGCAGATTCTGCCAAAGGTAAGTCCGATGAAATACTTCAAGGACTATCTGCACCATGGCTTCTATCCATTCTTCCTGGAACAGCGTAACTTTACAGAGAATCTACTAAAGACGATGAATATGATGACCGAGGTTGACATCCTCCTCATCAAGCAGATTGAACTGAAGTACCTGCCGAAGATCAAGTCACTCTTCTATCAGCTGGCAGTGGAAGGAGCCAAGGCGCCAAATGTGAGCCAGCTTGCAGACAGTATCAATACCAGTCGTGCCACGGTGATGAACTACATCAAGTATCTGGCAGATGCCCGACTCATCAATATGATTTATCCAGAAGGTCAGGATTTCCCGAAGAAGCCATCCAAGGTGATGATGCACAACCCGAACCTCATGTACGCCATCTATCCTATCCAGATAGATACACAGGAGGTGATGGAAACATTCTTCGTCAACTCGCTCTGGAAAGACCACAAGGTGCACCAGGGAGGTAAGGATCACTTCTACACGGTAGACGGCAATAGGAAGTTCAGAATCTGCGACGCCCAAGCCACCAACAAGATTCGAAGCAATCCAGACACCATCTATGCCCGCTATAATACGGAGGTGGGAAAGGACAACAAGATTCCATTGTGGCTGTTGGGATTCCTGTACTAAAGAATGGGATTCCTATACTAATGAGTAGGATTCCTGTATTAATGAAACAAAGAAACGAGAATTTATACAAAACATATTTAATATTTTATCTAAAAGTAAAATGGCTAAAGAGAAAAAATTTATCACTTGTGATGGTAACACCGCTGCCGCACATGTAAGCTACATGTTTACAGAGGTTGCTGCTATCTACCCTATTACTCCATCATCACCAATGGCGGAGCATGTAGATGAATGGGCTGCCAAAGGTCGTAAGAACCTTTTCGGTCAGCGAGTTTCTATCCAGGAAATGGAATCTGAGGCTGGTGCTGCCGGTGCAGTTCACGGTTCTCTCCAGGCTGGTGCCTTGACTTCAACATACACTGCTTCTCAGGGTCTGTTGTTGATGATTCCTAATATGTACAAGATTGCTGGTGAGTTGCTCCCTTGCGTATTCAACGTATCAGCTCGTACATTGGCTTCTCACTCACTTTGTATCTTCGGTGACCACCAGGACGTAATGGCTTGCCGCCAGACTGGCTTCGCTATGTTCTGCTCTGGTTCTGTTCAGGAGGTTATGGACCTCTCTGCAGTTCCTCACTTGGCTACATTGGAGACAAAGGTTCCTTTCATCAACTTCTTCGACGGTTTCCGTACTTCTCACGAGTACCACAAGATCGAGGAGATGGATATGGAAGACATCCGTCCATTGGTTAAGGAAGAGTTCATCGAGGATTTCCGTAACCGTGCTTTGACTCCTGAGCGTCCTGTTACTCGCGGTACCGCTGAGAACCCAGAGACATTCTTCACTCACCGTGAGGCTTGCAACCCTTACTACGATGCAATCCCTGAGGTAGTAGAGAAGTACTGCCAGGAGATGACTAAGATCACTGGTCGTGAGTACCACCTCTTCAACTACTATGGTGCTGAGGATGCTGAGAACATCATCATCTTGATGGGTTCTGCTACAGAGCCAGCTCGCGAGGCTATCGACTACTTGAACAAGCAGGGCAAGAAGGTTGGTATGGTTGCAGTTCACCTCTACCGTCCATTCTCTGTTGACTTCCTGAAGAAGGTTATCCCAGCTACAGTTAAGCGTATCGCAGTTCTTGACCGTACTAAGGAGCCAGGTGCAGAGGGTGAGCCATTGTACCTCGACGTTAAGTCAGCTCTCTACGATGACGAGCGCAAGCCATTGATCGTTGGCGGTCGCTACGGTCTCGGTTCTTCTGATACAACTCCAGCTAAGATCGTTGCTGTATTCAAGAACCTCGAGTTGCCACAGCCAAAGAACCACTTCACTGTAGGTATCGTTGATGACGTTACATTCACTTCTCTCCCAGAAGAGGAGGAAATCCCAATGGGTGGCGACGACTTGTTCGAGGCTAAGTTCTACGGTTTGGGTGCTGACGGTACTGTTGGTGCTAACAAGAACTCAGTTCAGATCATCGGTAACAATACTAACAAGTATTGCCAGGCATACTTCTCTTACGACTCTAAGAAGTCTGGTGGTTTCACCTGCTCTCACTTGCGTTTCGGCGACAGCCCTATCCACAGTGCTTATCAGGTAAATACTCCTAACTTCGTAGCTTGTCACGTACAGGCTTATCTCCACATGTACGATGTAACACGTGGTTTGCGTAAGAACGGTTTCTTCCTGTTGAACACTATCTTCGACGGCGAGGAGTTGGTTAACTTCATCCCTAATAAGGTAAAGCGTTACTTCGCTCAGAACAACATCACAGTTTACTATATCAATGCAACTAAGATTGCTCAGGAGATTGGTCTCGGCAACCGTACCAACACCATCCTCCAGTCTGCATTCTTCCGTATCACAGAGGTTATTCCTTTGGATCTCGCTGTAGAGCAGATGAAGGCATTCATCGTTAAGTCTTACTCTAAGAAGGGTCAAGACGTTGTTGACAAGAACTTCGGCGCTGTTGACCGTGGTGGTGAGTACAAGCAGTTGACAGTAGATCCAGCTTGGGCTAACCTCGCTGACGATGAGGCTAAGGAGGATAACGCTCCAGCATTCGTTAAGGAGCTCGTTCGTCCTATCAACGGCCAGGCAGGTGACCTCTTGAAGGTTTCTGACTTCGTTAAGCACGACACAGTTGACGGTACATGGCAGAACGGTACTTCAGCATTCGAGAAGCGTGGTGTTGAGGCATTCGTACCAGTATGGAACGTAGAGAACTGTATCCAGTGTAACAAGTGTTCATTCGTTTGTCCTCACGCAGCTATCCGTCCATTCGTATTGACCGACGAGGAGCTCGCAGGCATCGAGGGTCTCGAGACTCAGGATGTAAAGGCACCTAAGGCTTTGGCTGGAATGCACTTCCGCATCGAGACTTCAGTACTCGACTGTCTTGGTTGTGGTAACTGTGCTGACGTCTGCCCAGGTAAGAAGGGTGAGAAGGCGTTGACAATGGTTCCATTCAACGTTGACGCAGAGGATATGGTCAAGGAGGCAGCTAACTGGGAGTACCTCGTACACAAGGTAGCTTCAAAGCAGGATCTCGTTGACATCAAGCAGAGCCCTAAGAACTCTCAGTTCGCTCAGCCATTGTTCGAGTTCTCTGGTGCTTGCTCTGGTTGTGGTGAGACTCCATACGTTAAGTTGATTTCTCAGCTCTTCGGTGATCGTCAGATGATCGCTAACGCTACTGGTTGTTCTTCTATCTACTCAGCTTCTATCCCATCTACTCCATATACAAAGAACGCTAAGGGTCAGGGTCCTGCATTCGACAACTCATTGTTCGAGGACTTCTGCGAGTTCGGTCTCGGTATGGTAATGGGTAACAAGAAGATGAAGGAGCGCATCGCTCACTTGCTCGAGGAGGCTAAGGCTAAGGAGCATGTTCCTGCTGAGTTCGTAGCAGCTGCTGACAAGTGGGTTGCTAACATGAACGATTCTGAGGGTTCTAAGGAGGCTGCTGCAGAGTTGAAGCCTCTCATCGCTGCCGGCGCTGAGAAGGGTTGCCCTATCTGCAAGGAGCTCAAGACTTTGGATCACTACCTCGTTAAGCGTTCACAGTGGATCATCGGTGGTGATGGTGCTTCTTATGATATCGGTTACGGTGGTCTCGACCACGTATTGGCTTCTGGTGAGGATGTTAACATCCTGGTACTCGATACTGAGGTTTACTCTAACACTGGTGGTCAGTCTTCTAAGTCTACTCCACTCGGTGCTATCGCACAGTTCGCTGCTCAGGGTAAGCGTATCCGTAAGAAGGATCTCGGTTTGATGCAGACTACATACGGTTACATCTACGTAGCTCAGGTAGCTATGGGTGCTGACAATGCTCAGACATTGAAGGCTATCCGTGAGGCTGAGGCTTATCCAGGTCCATCACTCATCATCGCTTACGCACCATGTATCAACCACGGTTTGAAGCGTAAGGGCGGTATGGGTCGTTCACAGCACGAGGAAGAGTTGGCTGTTGAGTGCGGTTACTGGCACTTGTGGCGTTACAACCCACTCTTGGCTGATGAGGGTAAGAACCCATTCACACTCGATTCAAAGGCTCCTAACTGGGAGAACTTCCGCGACTTCTTGCTCGGTGAGGTTCGTTACCTCTCTGTACAGAAGGCATTCCCTAAGGAGGCTGATGAGCTCTTCTCTCAGGCAGAGAAGATGGCTAAGCTCCGTTACCAGACTTACGTTCGTAAGAGCCAGGAAGACTGGAGCGAGCAGATCTAATCTGAATACTTTTAGATTATAAAATAAATTGGGCCTTGGTTGCATCTCCGGATGTGGCCAAGGCTTTTTTTTATCCCTTTTTCTACTATTTTCTACTAAAACACTATTTTATCCGCATTTTTTTTAGTATCTTTGCAACAAAATTCGTACTATCGAGTTATATATATTAAAAGGAATAAAAATAAGAACATAACATATCAGATGAAAAAGCAATTCATTCTCGTATTATTACTGGCATTGACAGCCGGTCCTGTCATGGCTCAGTCATCAAGCATGAGCGATGAGCAGGTGATGAGTTTCGTGGTCAAGGAGCACGAACGCGGCACTAGCAATCCACAGATTGTGACCAAGCTGATGCAGAAAGGCGTCGATATCTCACAGATTCGTCGAGTTCGAGACAAGTACGAACGACAGATGAAACAGGGTGGCGTTACAGGAGCATCTACCGAAGTAGCCGGCAAGGATGCCTCTCGCCTGCGCACCAACAATGGCAAGACTCGTGAAGATTATGGCAGTGGAATCAGCCAGGAATCTCAGAACTATAGCAACTATCGTGTATCGGCAGAGAAAGACGCCAATTATCGTCATACCTACGATAACAGCGATGAGGAATACATGGATTTCCAAAATGAGCTGAGCGGTATTATTCCTGATTCTACCCTGATGCTGAAGCAGCTGCTTGCCGAACGCGAGCAGGTACGCAAGAAAGTGTTCGGTAGAGACATCTTCAACAACAAGGAGTTGAGCTTCGAGCCAAACATGAACATCGCTACTCCTCAGAACTATCGTCTGGGTCCTGGCGATGCCGTCATCATCGATATCTATGGTGCTTCACAAAAGACTATCCAAAGCACCGTTTCTCCTGATGGCGAGGTAACCATCGAAGGTTATGGACCGGTGAACGTAAGCGGACTTACCGTAGCCCAGGCTAATGCCCGACTCCGCAACACCTTGGGAAGCCGTTATCGCTCCAGCAGAGTGAAGCTCACAGTGGGCCAGACCAAGACCATCATGGTCAACGTGATGGGTGAGGTAAAGGCACCGGGCACCTATACCCTATCAGCCTTCGCCACCGTATTCCATGCTCTCTACATGGCAGGTGGAACCAACGACCTCGGAACCCTGCGTAACATCAAGGTATATCGCAACAACCGACTTGTCACTGTAGTTGATATCTACGACTACATCCTCAACGGTAAGTTGACAGGCAACGTTCGCCTCAGCGACAACGATGTTATCGTAGTAGGTCCTTACGATTGCCTCGTCACCGTGACGGGTAAGGTAAAGCGCCCTATGATTTACGAGATGAAGAAGAACGAGAGTGTTAACTCTATCCTCAAATATTCCGGCGGATTTACCGGCGACGCCTACAAGAAATCGGTTCGTGTAAACCGCAAGACAGGCAGGGAATATGCCGTATATAATGTAGGAGAGTTCGACTTCTCCAGCTTCCGTGTAGATGATGGCGACTCTATCAGCGTAGATTCCATTCTTCCACGCTATGCCAACACCGTAGAGGTGAAGGGAGCCGTGTTCCGTCCAGGTATGTACAACCTTGGCGAACAGGTAAACAGTGTACGCACTCTTGTTGAGCATGCCGAGGGAATGACAGAAGATGCATTCACCAACCGTGCCGTGATGCACCGCATGAAGAAGGACCGCACCCTGGAAGTGATTGCCGTAGACATCGCAGGCATCATGGATGGCAAGGTACCTGACATCCCATTGAAGGAAAACGATGTGCTCTTCATCCCTACCCGTCAGGACAAGATTCAGGAGCGCACCATCACCATTCGTGGCGAGGTGCAGTATCCAGGTACCTATCAGTATGCAGACAACGAGACCATCGAAGACTTCGTTCTGCAGGCTGGCGGATTGACTGACAAGGCATCAATGGTGAATGTAAGCGTAAGCCGACGAGTAGCAGATAACAAGGCATTGCAGCCTGATAGCGTCATTGCCCAGACATTCACTCTTTCATTGAAAGATGGATTCGTGGTAGATGGAACCCCAGGTTTCGTACTGATGCCATTCGATGAGGTAATGATTCGCAAGAGTCCAGGCTATGCCGAGCAGAAGAATGTGAAGGTTGAAGGAGAGGTAATGTTTAGTGGTTCATATACCCTGACCCGCCGCAATGCCCGTCTCAGCGACCTCTTTGCAAAATCTGGCGGTGCTACAGAGCAGGCATACATCAAGGGTGCCCGACTCATCAGAAAAGCCAATGAAACAGAAAAGGAGCGCATGAGAGCCGTTCTTAAGATGCAGCGTGAACAGCAGCAGAAGAACCTTCTCCAGTTGGCTGCCAGCAGCAATGGCAGCAACTTGCAGGATGTAGCAAAGGGAGCACAGAGCACAGAGCTCGAGAAGTTCAACGTTCCAGATGAGTATCCTATCGGTATCGACTTGGCAGAAGCCTTGAAGAACCCAGGCAGTGATGCTGACATGATTCTGCGTGAAGGCGACCGCCTGGTTGTTCCTCAGTACAATGGAACCGTGAAGATCAATGGTGCCGTGATGTATGCTAACACTGTGGCTTACGAAAAAGGCAGAAGCGTGAAGTCATACATCGATGAGTCAGGTGGCTTTGCCAGCGATGCCCAGAAGAGCAAAGCTTACATCATCTATATGAACGGCAAGGTAGCCAAGGTAGGTCATGGAGCCAAGGTACAGCCTGGCTGTGAGATTGTTATTCCATCTAAGCTGAAGCGTAAGATGAGCGTAGCAGAGACCATGAGCCTCGGTACCAGCATGAGTAGTATTGCTGCCATGATTGCAACGATAGCCAACTTAAGCAAATAACAGAAAGTATCATTTAGTCATGGCAGAGCCTAGTTTCAAGGCTTCTGCCATGGCATAAGATATAATATTTATAAACTTAAAAATGAGCGTATGTTAGAAAACAAAGGAATCAAAAGACCACCTATAGGTATGTCTGATTTCAGAATGGTACGTAATAACAACAAGTATTACGTAGATAAAACCATGTACATACCTCAGTTGGAAAAAATATCAAATTTTCTGTTTCTCATCCGTCCACGTAAATTCGGCAAGAGCATCTTTCTATCGATGATTGCCGACTATTACGACTGTGAGAATAAGGAACTGGATCAAGAGTTTGAAGGAACATGGATTAGTGAACATCCACAACCCTTAAAAGGTCAGTTCCAGATTTTACAATATGACTTTTCCCAAGTACTTGGACAGACGAATCATCTGGAAGACGATTTCAACACCTATTGTTGCGGACAGCTAGATATGTTTATCCAAAAATACGGAAAATATTATAGTGCAGAAACCGTAAAATGGGCATTAGAAGCAAAGACTTCAAAGGACAAGATTAATCTCCTGTCTGCAGAGGCTAAAGAACGTGGATATCATCTCTACCTCATTATTGACGAATATGACAATTTCACCAATACGGTTCTTAATGAACAAGGAGAAGATGTATATCATAACATGACTCATAGCAGTGGATTTTATCGCAGCGCATTCAAGATTTTCAAGCCAAACTTTGAGCGTATTCTGTTTATGGGAGTCAGCCCAATTACACTTAACGATCTGACCAGTGGATTTAATATTGCGACCAATATCAGTTTGCACCCAGCCTTTAACATGATGTTAGGGTTCAGCGAAGAGGACGTTCGGGAAATGATAGCCTATTATCAGTCTGTAGGTCTGATCCAACCAGGCAAAGACGATAAAGGGAATACCATAGACGGCACAGCAAGAATAGATGAGATTATTGCAGATATGAAGCCATGGTATGATAATTACTGCTTTGCTGAAGACAGATTTGATATAGATTCGAGGATGTTCAACAGCAATATGGTTCTCTACTATCTCAACTATTTCATCACAGCAGGCAAAGCTCCTAAGGAGATGGCAGACCCAAGCTGTCGCACCGACTATGCCAAGCTGAAAAACCTAGTTAGGCTAGACAGATTGGATGGAGACCGAAAGAGTGTGCTTATTGACATAGCTCAGAAGGGATATGTCAATGCCACAATTCAAGAATCCTTTCCAGCAGAAGAGACGATAAATCCAGATAATTTTATCAGTCTGTTGTATTATTACGGAATGCTTACCATTGGCGGAACAGACCTAGATGGCATCCATCTGGTTATTCCGAACAATACCATCAGAAAGTTATACTACGATTTTCTCTTGGAGCAATATCAGAGTGAGCATTGGATTGATCTTACCAAACTGGGGGCAATGTTTCGTAACGCAGCATCTGCTGGAGAATGGGAACCCTTATTCAAACATTTGGCAGAACAATACTACAATGACAGTGGCATAAGAGACGGCATACAAGGAGAGCGCAATATACAAGGCTATTTCAATGCCTATCTTCACATCAGCAAGCTCTTTATTGTGCACCCTGAAGTTGAGGTCTCCCACGGTTATTGTGACTTCTTTCTTCTAGCAGATACGAAGAAGTATCCAACGTTACAACACAGTTATATCCTGGAGTTGAAATATCTCAAGAAAGGTGCCACAGATGCAGAAGTGACAAAAGTCATTGAGCAAGCCCAACAGCAGCTTCTTCATTACACCAGTGATGAGACAGTAATCCGCCAAGCATCCTGCACTCAACTCCATGGCATCTACATGGTGTTCGTTGGAGGAAAGATAAAAGATATGGGAGCAGTTGTTGAATAATTCCGTCACAAAGTTAGAAACATCCAATAATATTTGGTAGATTAAGAAAAAAGAAGTACTTTTGCAAGACGTTTAAGAATAAAAAAGAATAAAATGGAAAATAAAGACGAAAATATCAAACAAATAGATGTTGTGGCAATTGTGAAAGCAATGTGGCAACATAAGAAACTTTACTTCATTACATTGCCAATAGTCTTTGTAATTTCTTGTATTTTAATTATTTGCGTGCCAAGATATTACAATAGTACCGCAAAGCTTGCACCGGAGTTGTCTAGTTTTAATTCTAGCTCTTTGGGCGATCTTGCCTCATCCTTTGGCTTTGATATCGGTGGTTCTTCTTCCAATGGAGATGCCATCTTCCCTGAATTGTATCCAGACTTGATAGAGTCTAATGATTTCCTTACAAGTTTATTTGATGTTAAGGTCAAGTCACTTGACGGAACTATCAATACCACATACTATGACTATCTGGCGACCAAACAGGAATCACCATGGTGGTCGAAAGCTATTTATGGCATCAAGTCGTGGTTTGAAGATAAGGATTCTACAGCACAGGCTAATAATCAGGTGAATCCTTTCAGATTGACCAAGAAACAGGATGAAATTGCCCGTAGCATAGCCAGCAAAGTATCCTGCTCGGTTGACAAGAAGAACTATGTGATTTCAATTTCAGTAGAAGACCAGGATCCGTTGATTTGTGCAACATTGACAGACACGGTACAATCACGCTTACAGCAGTTCATCACAGAATATAGAACCAGCAAAGCCCGCAAGGATTTGGGGTATTATCAGAAACTCTGCGCTGATGCAAAAAGCAAATACGAAAAGGTGAGACAGACCTACGGAAGCTATGCAGACGCCAATAATGATGTGATTTTGGAATCCTACAAGCTGAAGCAAAACGATTTGGAAAATGAAATGCAGTTGCTCTACAACAACTATACAGCATTGCAGGGACAGGTGCAGCAAGCCCGTGCCAAGCTTACACTCCAGACTCCAGCGTTTACCATCCTTCAGAGTGCTTCTGTACCTCTGAAGCCAGCAGGTCCTAAGAGAATGCTGTTTGTCTTGGGAATGTGCATCATGGCATTTATGGTTATAACCATTTATTCTATCAGAAAGATTATCTTTGGCGAAAAGAAATAAATCATGTCAGGAAGAAACAAAGACATACAAAACCGATCTAAGCGAATAGCATCCAATACATTGGTGCTATTCGCTAGAATGCTTATTATCACCTTCGTCAATCTCTATACGGTACGTTGGGTATTGGCAGGACTTGGCACAGAAGACTATGGTATCTTCAATGCCGTAGCTGGCGTGGTGACAGCAAGCACATGCTTCAGCAGTGTACTTGCCCTATCCACCCAACGCTTTTATTCATTCGCAATGGGTAAAGGAGAATCAGACAGATTAAAGGAGATTTTCTCCGTGAGCCTCAACATAGTCGTGCTGATAGCTCTCGTTCTGTTAGTCCTATTTGAGATTGTTGGTCCCTGGTTGATATCTACACAACTCACCATTCCTGTGGAACGTATGGAAGCGGCACAATGGATTCTTCAGTTTTCCCTGTTCTCTTTCATATTCACCCTCCTGCAGATTCCATTTATCGGTGCAGTCTTTGCCAATGAAAATATGGGATACTATGCTCTGATATCTACCATTGACTGTATCGTAAAACTCCTCATTGCCTATTGCATCGGTATGACAGGTGGAGATAATCTGGTGTATTATGGAGCAACATTAATGCTCGAAGCATTCATGGTTATGATGCTTTACGTTATCATTGCCAGAAGGAAGTATCCTGAATGTAAATATACCATCGTAAAGAAGAAGACTCTATACAAGGAGCTTTTCTCTTTCTCCGGCTGGTCATTCTATGGAGCTTTGGCAGGAGTAGGCATGACTCAGGGAAGCACCATTATTCTGAATGTGTTCTTCGGACCAATCATCAATGCAGCCTTTGGAATCGCCAATCAGATATACAATGCTATCAACACGCTCACCAACAGCGTGGTCATTGCGTTCCGACCAGCGATGATCAAGTCGTATTCAGCTAAGGAGAATGGATACCTGGAGCAGCTTTTCTTTGCCAGCAGCAAGGCTATACTCTATCTGCTGTCGATGGTTCTCATCCCTTTCATTTTCGAGGCAGAGACTTTGCTCAAACTTTGGTTAGGAGAATGTACACCAACCATGGTCTTGTTTGCTAGACTCTATGCGGTCTATACAATATGCCTGGCACTACATAATCCGATTACCACCATCATACAGGCAACAGGCAACATCCGCAAGTACAGCATGTATGTTGAAAGCATGACGATACTGTGCCTTCCTGTCAGCTGGGTATTATTCAAGCTAGGTATGCCGTCTTACTTTGTATTTGTCACAATGATAGGACTCTGTATTTTGGCGCATATCATCAGATTACTGATGTTACAGGCAAGCATCGCCGATTTAACCGTCAGCAAATATCTGGTCAGACTGGTGTTACCGGGCATTCTGATTATTTCGATGACCACGCTAATTGTGTATGGCATTGAGGGATTGCACACAAACAGGATTCTTCAGCTAATCTTGGCGTTTGCCGTTTCTGCAGTAAGCATATCCATTCTATTATATGCAGTAGGCATTTCGAAAAAAGAACGAAGCCTCATCAAAGAGTTAGTAAATAGAAAATTAAAAAAATAAAGCAATATGGGTTACATCTTATTGGCAATGTTTCTAATCATTGCTATACTTTGTTACTTGGAAGACTATATCAGGAAGTATCAGAAGCCATTATTCTTCCTGATAGGTCTTGTGCTGATTTTTGTGGCAGGATTTCGAGAGATAGGTTTGGATCCAGACTCAGAAAATTACGAATACACATTCCAGAATTATTTCAAGAACGGAACAGACGAGATGGTTGAGCCATCCTTTCTGCTCATATCTTACATTTTGGGACTCTTTACCGACAATGTACACATACTGTTCTTGGTCTATGCAATATTCGGAGTGTCACTAAAGATGTTTGCCTTCCGGAAATTGAGCGAATTCTATTTTGTTCCATTGCTATGCTACATTAGTTTCTACTATGTACTGCACGATCTTACTCAAATAAGAGCGGGTGTGGTATCAGGAATCTTCCTTATCGCACTCCATCTCATCACAGAGAACAAAAAGAAAATAGCCTTCCTGCTTTTGCTTGGAGGATCTTTAATACATTATTCATCTTTGACGCTCCTTCCAGTCCTGTTTCTCGGCAATAAGCCATTCAACAAAAAGACAACCATTCTGTTTCTTTGTGCCATTCCGCTGGGATATGTCGTATATTATGCAGGAGGCAGCATTCTGATGAACCCGTCACTTCCACTCATCGGTAACAAACTGGCTATCTACCAGGCTGCAGTGGAAAAGGGTAAAATGACGGTAGGCATCAATATATTTGATCCGCTGCATCTCATGTCGATCATGCTATTTTATTACCTCTTCCTCTTTAAGGATACGCTGACAAAACTATGCAGTGATTTCCCGATATTGCTCAAAACGTCTGCGATAGGATTATCTCTGTATTCTGCACTTGCGTTTTTGCCTGTTTTGGCATTAAGAACCAGCCAGCTGTATTGCATAGTTAATATACTGCTCTATACTTATATCATATACACCTTCAAACAGAAATGGATAGGTATCAGCTTGGTAGTCATCATCTCACTCCTTCTGCTCTATGTAAGCATACCGCATTATGGATTAGGAATGATGATCATGCCCAATTAAGTAACAATAAAAATAAATAGAATAAATATAATAAAAAATATTAAATGGAAGCAAGAGTTATAGCATATTATTTACCACAGTTTCACCCAATCCCTGAGAACGACAATGTCTGGGGACCAGGATTTACTGAATGGACCAACGTAGCCAAAGCCCGTCCTGTATTTCATGGACACTACCAGCCAAGAATACCAGCCGATTTGGGCTTCTATGACCTTCGTCTGCCTGAGACTCGCGAGCAGCAGGCTCAGTTGGCACGTGAAGCTGGTGTGGAAGGATTCTGCTACTGGCATTATTGGATGGGTAACGGCAAGCGTCTGTTGCAGCGCCCATTCGATGAGGTTCTTAATTCCGGGAAGCCGGATTTTCCATTCTGCCTGGCATGGGCAAACCATGACTGGAAAACCAATACATGGAAGAACAAAGGTGGCAACCAGATGATCTGTGAGCAATTGTATCCCGGTGATGAAGACTACATTGCCCATTTCAACTATGTGCTCAAAGCATTCAAGGATCATCGTTACATCACGGTAGATGGTAAGCCACTGTTCCTTATTTTCGACCCATATCACTTCAAGGATGTGTGCCATTTCATGGAACTTTGGAGAAAGATGGCAAAAGAGAATGGTCTAAAAGGCATCTTCTTCGTAGCCATGTGCGCATCTACAACAACAGTCAAGAGAAACGAAGATGGCACCATCAGACGTGTGATGCCAAACCTTGAAAGCAGTGCCGACATCTACAACTCATTCCTGGAATTAGGTTTCGATGGTATCAACCCGATGGGAAAAGGTAGAGCCGAGATGATGTATCAGGGAAAGTATTGGCGTATCGCAAGAAAAGCAATGCAGAAGGCATTCCCTTTCATGCCGGCACTGAAGTATGATTATCCGAAGGTGATGAAGCATTTCTTTTCACCAGAAGATAACTGGGACAACGTGTTCCCTACTCTTTTCCCACAGTGGGACCGCACCCCAAGAGCTGGTAAGCACGAAGGTATCTACGTGAATGCTACCCCAGAGAACTTCGAGCATCATATAGAAGATGCACTGCAGCTCATCAAGAACAAGCCAGAACAGAGAAAGATACTCTTCCTCCGCTCATGGAACGAATGGGGTGAAGGCAATTATGTGGAACCAGACACCAAGTATGGTCATGGTTTCCTGGATGCCATCAGAAATACAATTAAGAAATAAAAGAATAACTACATCGATAACGAAACATGGAAGTTAAGATTATACCAACAGGAGGACTTTGCAACCGATTGCGTGCCATAGCCACAGGAGTGGCTGTGGCAAAGAAATATCATTGTCCTTCTGTTATCTACTGGAATAACAGTCTGGGGTTAAAAGCTGATTATTGCGAACTTTTCAAACCGATTCCACAAGAAGATGTGAAACTGATAGAGAACAAGCAATGGCTATACAACATCAATGGTAACAAGGACTACCTGGTAAGATGGCCTCTGCTGAAAACGATGTTCGAGCAAACCGTGTTCAACTTCAGCATCTATCGCGATGGCGAGATATACAGCAAATTGAAAATGAGCTATTCACGCTCGCTCCTCCTCATCTCGTGTTATCCTATGTGTACGAAATATACCATCCAGGGGATGTTCATTCCACAAGATGATATCCAGCGCAGAATAGACGAAGTAGTATCAGGCTTTTCTGAGAGAACTATCGGTGTGCATATCCGCAGAACCGACAATGTTGTATCCATCCAATCTTCTCCATTAGAGAACTTTACTAATATGATGGATACAGAAATCAAGAAGAATGCCAATACAAAGTTCTATGTAGCCAGCGATGATGATGAAGTAAAGGAAAGTCTGAAATCAAAGTATCCGAACCGCATCATTACCCTGATGGATGATACAGACCGCAATTCCTTGGAAGGAATGAAATTTGCAGTGTTAGATTTATTCTGTCTTAGCAAGACCAATAAGATTATAGGAAGCGTAGGTTCTTCTTATTCACAGATTGCTGCAGAGATAGGAGGTATTGAAGTTGAATATGCAAAATAAGTAACAGTTATGGCAACTAAAATAAGTGTTATTATACCAACATACGCTCCCAAGGACTATCTTTGGGAGTGTTTAGGAAGTCTTGAGAATCAAACTTTATCAAAGGATGAGTTTGAGGTAATCCTCGTGCTCAATGGTGAAAGAGAACCTTATGAAAGTTTAATCCAGAAGAAACTGCCCGAATATTCCTTTAACAGTACGCTGCTTTACTCTACTCCTAATGGAGTGTCTAGAGCTAGAAATCTTGGAATGGATAAAGCACAAGGTTGCTATATCTGTTTCATTGATGATGACGACTGGGTATCAGACAACTATCTGGCGGAGTTGCTTTCGAATGCATGTGACAACGGAATCGTTGAAGCTAATGTAAAAGATGTAGATGAGCAAACTAGAGAAGAAAGCGAGCAGCATTTCTTAAGTCGTGCTTATAAGAACTACCAGCCGGAAAAGGAATCAAGCCGTTTTGCCAATCGCAGTTTTTTCTCGTCAGCATGCTGCAAGCTGCTTCCTAAAAACTGCATAAATGGGCAACGTTTCGACACAAACATCAAACGTGGTGAAGACTCGATATTTATGTATGGAATATCCTGGAAAGTCAAGCATGTGAAAGTTGCCACTCCAAATTGCATATACTATGTCAGAAAAAGACATAATTCTGCAGGAAGACGTAACATCAGCATCGTAACAAGATTATATGAGTTTCTGTCTCAAAGTTCCAAATACACAAACATGTACTTTAGACACCTTACTCACAATGACCCACTATTCTATATAAGCAGAATAGCTGGTACTTTTTATAATAAACTGATACAGCAACATTAAAAATAGTAGATATGATACATCCAACATCAAGTAAAGGAGGAAGAATACTCTTTGCCCCTGCTATTAGTTTTTGCCATTTCTTAGGCAAGCACAATCCGGAATTACTCCTGAAGATAAGATATTTTCTCACCTTCAAGAAAAAGCTCAATTTAGAAGACCCTCAGGATCTCAACGAGAAGATTCTTTGGGCTAAATTGTATTCCGACACAACCCAGTGGACTATCCTCGCTGACAAATATAAGGTAAGAGATTATGTAGAGGGAAAAGGACTCGGTGAGAACCTTGTCAAGCTCTATGGTGCTTGGGACAATGTAAAAGACTTCGACTTCGACCAACTGCCAGAGAATTTCATACTCAAGGCTAATAATGGCGATGGTAAAGGTACCAACAAACCAGTAAGAGGAAAAAGTCTTCTTTCTGCAGCCCAGAAAGAGACTCTTATAAAGACCATGGATGAATGGCTACACCGCAAAAACATAGGTTTGCTTCATGCTGAGCCCCATTACAAGGGTATCCATCCTATGGTTATTGCAGAAGAGCTACTACCTACTCCGAAGGGAGAATCTACATTGGTAGATTACAAAATGTGGTGCTTCAACGGGAAAGTTCATTATATATGGACATGTTCAGAGCGTTCTGCTGATGGTGCAAGTGCCCATGTTATGCTCTATGACAGAGAGTGGAATGCCTGCCCACAATATTCTATCTTCAACTCTGGCTATTCAAAAGGTAAAGTGATGCCAAAGCCAAAAAATTTGGAAAAGATGATAGAGATAGCAGAAAAACTATCTCAAGGATTTCCTGAGTTGAGAGTAGACTTGTACAATCTTGATCCGGAAAATGAGAATGGAAAGATTTACTTTGGTGAGTTAACATTTACATCACTTGGTGGTCTTATGAATTTCTTCACTCCAGAGTTTCTGAAAAAGGCTGGAGCCTTGTTTAGCATAAAAGATTTCAAAAAGAAAGCTTAATAGAAGCATATTGATATTCTATAACCCCAAAAGGGCATCACTTTTAATAATAAGTGATGTCCTTTTCTCTTTGATATATTCTCACCCAGTCAAACTCGGTTTCATAAGTTGCATGCGGGTCTGGAGCATGCCAGTTGCCATATCCTACACTTTGATTAAGAATAATAAAGAAGGAACGGTCAAAAGACCATTGCCCTTCTTCCAACTTAACGGGATCATCCGACTTCAGATAACAACCGGTTGTCTCTCCATCAATATAGGTAATCAGCGCATGCGGTGTCCATTCCAAACCATATACATGCCATTTGTCTCGCTCGATATTTCTCGTTAGGAAGACGGTCTTATCGCCACTCTTTTTCAAAATCGCTGTGCGATGCGAATGGAAGGTTTGTCGTGCAATGCCTTCGTCGCCAAAATATTCTATCAGATCCACTTCGCCATATCGATATGGGTTACCGGGAACTTGAGGCATAATCCATGCAGCAGGAAAGTTACCTTTCTGCAAATTTGTTCTCATCCTAACTTCTAATTTACCATATTTAAAGGCAAACTTATTCTTTGTAAATACTGCACCTGCCAACATCATTGCCGTATCTGCAGGATTCGTATTCGGAATAACCCGACAAACCAATCTTCCATTTCTAATAAAAACAACATCTGCCGTATCAGAATTCCACTTTGCCCAAAGGTTGTTTGCACGCGGAACCCTACTCCATAATTTAGGATTAGGCTGGCTACCATCAGGAAGATTAAACTCCTCCCGAAAGACGAGCTTGTATTTCTGCTCTCTATCCCTAGCCATTACATGATATGTATCTCCTGCCAGAAGACTGAAGGTAAATATCACCAAACTAAATATTTTCTTAAAATTTATCCTCATATTGTTATATTTAAGAATAACACCTATGTCCTGTTTTACATACAGGTTTAACGAAGTACAAATATACGGTTTTTATTAGAAAGAAACAAATTTTTCCTTCACATTTTTGAAAAAGACAAGTTTTTTTAAGCAAAATCTTCAATTAGTATCTTCATTTTACTTTTATCTCATTATTTTTTATTACCTTTGCAACGAAAGAAACAATAATCATCTTTTGAGAAAGTTAAACTCTAAAATAATGAATAAAGAAGACTTAGTATCAGTCATCATGCCAACTTATAATGCCGGCAAATATCTTGCCGACAGCATGAATAGTATCCTTAATCAAACTTATAAGAACTTAGAGTTATTGATTACCGACGATGCTTCCACAGACCCTACCACCTTGCAGTTGCTGAAGGAATATGCAAGCAAGGACGAAAGGGTCAAAATTCTATATCTGAAAGAGAATCATGGTGCCGGATTTGCCCGAAACAAGAGCATCGAACGCGCCAAAGGACGCTATATCGCCTTCTGCGATAGTGATGACAGATGGACCACGGATAAACTTGAAAAGCAGATTGCTTTCATGAACAAGAAGAAGTGTGCACTCTCATGCGCATCATACATTATCTTTGATGGAGAAACGCAGGACGAGATAGGATTCTGTACGGCTCCGAAAAAAATAACATACGGGATGATGAAGAGAGACAACAAGGTGGGTTGCCTCACTGCTATCTATGACGTTCAGATGCTGGGCAGAAAATTCTTCATGCCTACCATCCGCAAGCGTCAGGATTGGGCTTTGTTCCTGCAGATTATCAGAGAATGCAAGGTTTGCTATGCTTATCCAGACAAACCATTGGCCTACTATTGCATGCGCAGGAATTCTATTTCCAGCAATAAAATGTCGCTGATGAAATACAATATTTCAGTTTATAAGGAGATATTAGGTTTCCACCCTATCAAGGCTAACCTTTATTTCTTTACGCTTTTCCTGCCAACCTATGGTGCGAAGATATTGAAGCGCAAGTTCGACAGCTACACTTTTACTCATAAAAAATAAGACTATAGTTCTTTATATATAAGAAGGAAGGTTTTCCTATATAGGAAACAATAGACTTTCGGGTACAAATGACCATCATCTGGAGTGAAAGGATATATCTTTTCGAGTACAAGTATATACCAGGGCAGACGCATTAAATTGCGCTGCCCTCCAAAAGTTTTGACAGGTACTCTTCATCCCAGCCTGCCTTCAATCTT
>CAKQCH010000002.1:0-61571 GCA_934216735.1 uncultured Prevotella sp. | reverse complement strand
TCTTCGCACAACTCGCCTTACAGCCGAGGCACCGTGCACGGCGTGATGATGGACATGCTCGACTGCTTGAAGGAGCTTATCCTCGACGGCAAGAGCGTTCGTCTCGGCGACCTCGGTCTCTTCTCCATCGGCATGAAATCTCATGGCGAGTTGACCAAGGACAAGGTTTCGGCAGCCAGCGTGGAGGACATCCACTTGATTGTGAGAAACACCCGTAGCTGGAGCAACAGCGAGTTGAAGAAACTCTGCAAGATTACTGCCTACGACAGCTACGGAACCGAGGGTGCCGATGGCGGCGGCACCAATCCGGGCGGCGGAAACGCTGGCGGCAGCGGCGATACCAGCCAGGGCGGCAGCGGAACCCAGGGCGGCAGCGGAACCCAGGGCGGCAGCGGAACCTCTGGCGGAACCGGAAGTGAGAACACGGGTCAGGGCGGCGGCTCAGACTCAGGCACGACCGGCGGCGGCACGGGCAGCGGAACTGACAGTGGCGGCGACAACGAGCACATAACCTTGTAGAGTTAGCCCCGAAAGGGGCTTCTCTCCTCGCCTATCACATCACTAAAAATTAATCACTAATCATTAATCACTAAAAAATCAATCATTAATCACTAATCATTAATCACTAAAACAAGATGAAAAAGGAAACATGGAAATTGGTTATTCAGATTTTAATCTCTATTTTGACAGCTGTTGGAACTTCCCTCGGAGTGACAAGCTGCATGAGTTAAGAGTAAGTTTAATTTAAGAAAAATCCCATCGCTCTTCCGAGCGATGGGATTTTTCTGTTTTATGGTTAATCGTCTATTCTACTTCTTGCCAATCTGTCAATCCCCGATTTTCTTTATCGAATATCAAAGTCCCCCGCCAGGCGTCCCGGCAGATTTGAAATCCGCCAAGCGCCGTTCTATTTACTTCTCTGTTTGGAAATCCAAGTCTGTAGGCTTCTCCAATTACGTCCTTGATAGTCAGGATACCTAACTGATAGAGTACCAGCTTGGGGTTGTCTTTGCTGATATCTGCCGTTTCGATGTAATCCATGTCGATGAGGCTGCCATCCAGCGTTTCTACATCTTTTTCAAAGTTGGTGAGAATTTTGGGCAGCATTTCGGTGGCACCGCTGGCAATCCAATAGGGTCTCAGGCGCTTTTCTTTTAGGGCACAGATAACACTATATGGATTGTAAACTCCCTGCATGCTTTCAGAGAAATGATAGCCGTCGTACATATCTTTCAGTTCATGCATGGTCTGGCCGACGTCCCACTTCTTCTGAGCTGCCAATGCCTGGAGTTCATCTTTCAGATTATCCAAAATCTCTTCTTTGGTTAATCCGCAGATGGTGGCATAGCTGTTGTAAAAACTGATATTGCTCAATGTGTTGAGTACGCTGAACAGACTTATCTGCGTGAACTTGGTGATGCCCGTAAGGAAGACACACTTGATGCAATAGCCATAGTCTTTCAGTCCCGTGAAGAAATCACGGTAAAGATTACGGCATTTGTCATGCCTCTCCGTCAGGTAGGAGTGCTGCAAGGGGGCATCGTATTCATCTACCAATACGGCTATCTGAACCCCCGACTGCCGGTAGGCTCTTTCTATGATGCCCGTAAATCGGTTGCTGAGCGTTGCTTCTGTGGCACGTTTGCCGTAGATTTCCTCATATTTGGTTAATGTATCATCCAAATAATGGTATAATGATTCGGCATCCGAACCTCCAAGATTCATACTGAAATGGATGACGGGGCGCTTAACCCAATCTTTTTCCAAGTCCATGATCTTAAGTCCTTCAAAAAGCTCTTTCTTGCCTTCGAAATAACATTGGAGCGTAGATACCAGCAGCGACTTGCCAAAGCGTCGTGGGCGACTCAGGAAGTTATACTTGTCGCCATTGGCGATTTGCCAAACCATATCAGTCTTGTCTGCGTAAAGGTAACCACCCTTGCGCAGTTCTTCGAAATTCTGTATTCCTAATGGTAACTTTCCTCTAGCCATAATTACACCTTATTTAATATATAGATGCTGCAAAGTTAGCAATAAAAAATGAAATGGCGATAAAAATGAAGAGAAAATGCAAAAAGAATGAAGAAATAACCATGAAAAAACAAAAAGATGGCCTCGCAAAACGCGAGGTCATCTTTTTGCTTTTTATATTACCCCAGGCTGAAGATTACTGGGCGGAAATCGCCTGATTGCGAATCTCGATGTAATAGCTGCCTGACATATCGCTGAACTCAAACTTCAGAATACTGAACTGAGTGGCTGCATCGGATACGCCCGTAACCACAAACTTGGCCTTCACAGGAATGCCCTTCACCAGACGGATGTTGGAATACTGCCCCCATGTGCCGTTGGCAACAGGCGACATGTCGCCGTTCAGACGGCATGCCTCACCCTCGTTGTCATAGATGGTAACCGTGCCGGAAGTATCAAACTCCAAATCCTTGCCGCCTGTGTTCTTCAGCATCGCCGTGATAATCACATTGTCGCCCAAGCGCTTGCACTCCTTCAGGGTGAATGCCAACTGAGGCATGGTGCACACGATGTTGTCGGCACTGGTATTTACCACTGCAGCAGGAGTCTTGGTACCGATGTTCCAGGTAAACTGCTCGGACGAGTTGTTGAACTTGCCCTTGATGACACACGATCTGATGCTTGCCACCGAGCGCTCCACATCCTTCACCACCACCGTGAGCTTCACCGGTACCTTGGAAGGGATGTTCTTGTTGCTGTAAGTGCCCATACGCTCGCCACCCACGATAAACTCGATGGTGTGCTTGGCACTCTTGCTGTCCACAGCATAAGTGTTGTTGCTGCCGGCATCAAACCACAACGGGGCATCCTTGCCCAACTGGCTTGTGAGCACATAGTTGATGTGCACATCATTGCCGTTGCGCTTGCAGTCGGTGTACTTCAGCGTACAGTTAGGAATGGTTCCGCTGGCTTCATCATCCAACAGCGTGCTTGCCACCTTGCCCAATGTCTTGAGCCATTTCTGTGCCTGAATCTGCTGAACGCCTACGCAGGCAAACAGCAGGATAAATACGATCAGTTTTTTCATACGTATCTTGTTTTAAAATGAATAATCTAAAATATCCTGTATCTAAAAAGAAGCATCTAAAATATCCTGTATCTAAAAAGAATCATCTAAAATAGCTTGGATTGCTTCCAGGTGGAGGTCAACTCGCCCGATGCATTCACCGATGGCGTCTGACTCTTCTCGTTGACGACGATGGATTTCTGTGCCACCTGCGTCCTTACGTAGTCGAAGAGTTCGCCGAAGGTGGTGTTTCCCTTGCTCTCCTGCAGCTTCTTGAGCAGGAAATAGGTGAAGAGTCCGTGGCGCTTCTCCCGATAAGGATAGGCCGTCTCGTTGCCCTGTGCCGCACTTATCACCAGCATGTTTCCCTTGGGAGCCTCAGCCTTCGACTTGATGGCCACGCCCCGGGCAGAAGCCAGCATGCCTTCGCCTCGCTTGGATCCACTGAAGCAGGCATCCATCACCACCGTCACATTCTGGGAGCCCAGGGCATGGAGCTGGTCATAGAGCTTGCCGATGCTGTAGCCCGTGGCCAAGATGCTGCTCTTGCCGTCTACGGGCAGCAGATAGGCAGTGCCATTGCTTTCGTCAGGCACGCCATGTCCGGCATAATAGAAGATAAACCTAGCCTCATCGCCATAGGCCTTGGCGATGTTCTGCATCCAGCTGATTTCTGCCAGGATATTGTTGAGCGTGGCATCCTGGCGCACGTGCACATTCTCCTGAGGGATGCCCAGCGTCTTGGTGCAATACTGGCTGAAAGCCACTCCGTCGTTGAGGGCGAACTCCACGTTCACCTCCTCCTCGTAGTTCTCGTTGGCGATGATTACCGCAAAGGTCTTCTCCTGCTTCGTCTTGGAAACAGGGATATCGATGTCAACATCCGACCTCAGGTTGCCTGCCAGCGCCTGGAGGTTGTTGGTTTTCCTGGCTCTGCTCACGCGGCTTCCGTCCTGGTTCACAATTTCCTGCGCGCTGGTTGAATCGGTTCGCATCACCACCACGCGCCCCTTCTTGCCCACCGAAATTCTCTGGGCTTCGGCAGGCTGCGCCGCCATGCAGAGCAGGGCGACAAGACTTGCGAGATATAGATAGATTTTCATAAGCTTCCTGTTGTTTTTGATAAGCTTTCAGTTATCTGATAAGCCTCCTGTTATTTACCAATTATCGTCAAAGCCTTCAGAAGAATCGGCGAGCAGAGCTTCCTTCATCACGTCGATGATGGAGTTCTGGAAGGCAGAAGCCATGACGAAAGCCTTGCTTGATGCCTTCTTGTGCTTGTCTTTCTGCACATAAGGATAGCACATGTTGATGTCCCATTCCTCGTCGGTACCCTTGTTTTCCTCGGAGCTCTCCTCGGCTTCTTCGCCTGTGGCTACAGATGCCAGGGTGCTGGCTATGGCACTGGTCCATCCGCCGCCGGCGGTAACGGTAACCAGATAGGAGCCCATATATACGCTGATGCGTGCCTTTTCTTCCTTCACGTCTACTCGGATGTAAGGGGCGATGTCTACCTGATAATGGTTCATTCCGGCATTCTGAATGGCCACCTTCTCGAGGTAGGAACGAGCCACGATGAGTCCTTCTTCCTTGTTTTCCTCCTGTATCACGCCGTGGGTATCCTTGCTCTTGAAGGCTTTCTTGAACCAGGCCATCGCCTTGTCGTAGATCTGGTCTTTCGTTTGTCCGGCGCAATCAATCACTTCCTGGTAGTTGAGTCGGTTCTTGTTGTCGAGAGCCACTTCCTGATGCAGGTTGTCAGCTGCCTTGGTCCAGTTGTCGCCGTATTTATCCTTGGCGTATTTCTCCAACTGGTCGGCACTGAATGTCTGGGCACTGGCAGTGAGTGCGAGTGCAAAGAGGATGATTGCAGTGAATAGTTTCTTCATTTTCTTTATTATTTATAAGATGATTATTTTTTGTTCATGTTAAGTTCTCTATGAGTTCCTATGAAGTTCTCTTATGAGTTCCTATGAAGTTCTCTTACGAGTTCCTATGAAGTTCTCTACTGCAAAATTAAGAAATAATTTCGATTTTTCAAAGCTTTTAGCATTCATTTTTACCATTTGGTGCCTTTTTACGCTATTTTTTTACCATTTGACGCATGGCCGTAACAGAAATGAAGTTTTTTCCAGCGGATTTATCAGCCATTTCAATTTCAGTTATTTCAGTTATTTCAGTTTTCAGGGAGCCATCATGGGGTGCTTAAAAAATGAGAAACATGATATGTGTAAACGCAAGAAAGCTTCCTCTCATCGGAGAGAAAGCTTTCTTGTTATTATATCTTGCGTATCCATCACGGTATCTTTTTTCCATCAAGGGTATAACCCTCTACCTTATCCGATGAGGCCCCTCTTGGCTGGGATAGTATCATCACGCCCCAAACTGGCGAATAGATCTTCACACGCTTCAGACTCTTCTCTTTCACCTTGGCATCTTCTATGCCTGCGGTGCTGCGAGTCTGCGTCAGGAAGTATCTGCCGTGATCGTTGGGCTGCACCTTGATTTCTTCACCATCCTTTATCTCCTGATACTTCCGGGTGGCGGCATCATAGAGATACAAAGGAGAAGAGAGACGATCGACGCCTTCTATCTTCATACCCACGGATAAATTTCCCGATGAACCAGAATTTCCCGATGAACCAGAAATCCCCGATGAACCAGAAATCCCTGATGCAGCCTTGGATGAAGACCCTACTACTCCCAGCGGCAACCAATCCAAACTTGGCAGGGAGTTCAGCGCCACAGCCTCATCGCCTGCTACCGTATAGACTATCGGAACTTCCTTCAGCTGGACATCATAGAGCAGCTGGGCATCCTCTGATTCATCATAATCTTCCGAAGCGGATGCATCAAGAACGATCCTCGAACGGCTGCTATAGCCCGATGCTGATGCTGCGGTGAGAGTCAATGCAACGATATCCTCATCCTGCCCCTCATCCGATGCCGTCTTCACGCCGCCAAACACCTCTCTATCCACCGTCATCGCCGACGTGAAGTTGAGCTGCGATGCACTCTGCCCATCCTTCAGACGGACAAAGAACGACTGCATCGGCGAAATCTTCACATCGTTCTTCGACTCATACGTGGTGGTCGACATATCGAGCTTATCATAAAGCTTCAATACGCCACCCTCATAAACGTAGAAGCTGGATGAGAGCGACGGATTCGCCTTCAGGAACTTATACATGCTGAGCGTCGACATATAAGGATTGCCCACCAGATAGTAACTGTTGCCATCCTGCAAATGCACCAGCGAATAACTCATCTTGCCCAGAGCATTCTCCTGAACATCGGCATCCACCACCAGGCGATGGGCATTCTGCTTATCCACATTCGCCGAAAGCGAAGTCTGCTGCTGAGAAGCCGAGGTATAGGCGTATTCCGTATCTGCCTTAGGCAAACGGAGCAATACTTCGGATGCACTGCCCGATGCAGAACCCGATACGCTGCCCGATGCACCCACCGTATATTTATCTCCCATCCTGATGGCTACGCCCTCCATCGGCTGATATTTCCTATCCACCTTATTATATACGTGGCTCCAGTGGGCTGAAAGCGCATTGAGGTTCTGACTCTCAAAAGTGATGCCGGTGCCTGCATAGTCGTAAGCATGATAGCTGCCATCGAGCGTTACCTGCTCGGCAGAAGCATCATCCCAGCTGCGCTGATAAACAGGACTGGTAATGCGATTGTTTACCGAAGATGAGAACGTGATAGGCTGGAAAGCCTCCGACTCCTGCCTACCCGATGCTGCCGGCACATAGATGTCGCCCGCATAGGTATCCTGCAATGGCGAAGTGAGAGCATACCAGGTGTTTTGCTTCATCTGCTTCTCCACCCACGCCTTGTTGTAGAGCAGATAACACTGGTTGAGCAGTTCGGCTCCTGGCTTGAAGTAAATCTGGTCGCAGGTGTTGCCATAGAAAGGTTCACACTCCAGATTGCCATCGGCATTCAACCCGTGGTTGGCAGCATCGGCATCCCATCTGGCAAGCATATCATACTGGATATTCGCCGTTGCCGCATCGCCCTTGGCATTGCTCAGACGGGTGGCGATGCCCGTGGATTTCTGATAGGCGATATAGCCCAGGGAAGGGAAATACAGTCCGCTGAGGTCAGGAATCGTAACCTTGGTAAACTTCATCGGCACGTATCCGCCGCTGCTGTAATCCGTATATTTATCCGCCGACTTATAGAGTTCTGTATGGGCAGAGCGGCGCCAGTTTTCATCATTGTTCCATGCCGCACTCATCCTGCCGTTGGCAGTAGGATTCCAGGTGGCGTATTCCGGTACCACCGCAAAGCGAATGTATACCTCGCCCGAGCAGAGCACCGTGGTTCCCTTGCTTCCATCCTCACGGAAAATCAATACGCCTTCGTACCAATATCCCTCGCGCAACTGCACATTTCTAGAAGAAGAGGAGGCAGAAGAGGAGGATGATGAGGCAGAAGAGGAATCTCCTCCCGCCTGCGGCATGAACTTCAGCTTCAGCTGGCTGGATTTTCTCATGATGTAATTATCCTGAAGCGTGGCAAGCGTCAGGCTCTCCCCTATCCTGTTCTGATAGGCAGGGTCGTTGGTATCCGAAAGATACATCACATGGGTATATTGCGACTCATCCAGTTTATCCTTTCCGCCAGCCTTCACGAAATAGAGACGGGTGGAATTATCCGCCACCAGGTTCTCGCCGCTGATAGGCACACAGAAATATCCGCCCTTGCCCTTGGCTTCCTGCTCTGCCAGCAGAGCCACCTGAGGCAATCCGATGCGCACCGTGCGGGCGTAATTATTGGGATATGCCACGCCCGGAACTCCCATGTTCAACTGCGGTCCGTTCTTCACGACACGAAGCTTGAACGACATCTCGGCGAGACAGATCTGATAATCCACGCCGCCCTGGGTGATGGTAGAAGAACTGCTGGTAGGAATCACACGGATGGTATGATCGCCCACACCCAGCTGCACGTCCTTGAACTCGGCTCTGTTTTTCAGAATCGGCGTCTTGGCATCATCCACATACCAATCGTAGAGCACACCTTCCAGCTGGATACTACCTCCATTGTTCTGGTCAACGGTCTGCAACTGCGCCTTGATGTTATATTCAGGCTTAGCATTGTCATCGCAGGGAATGGTGACGGTGGTGGTGATGCTTCCGTTGGCATCGGTAACCAGCACCTTCTGCTGCACCATCTGGAAATCAGCGCTATAGAGCGAGCACACATCCGAAGGTTTTCCCCACGCAAGCTGGGTCTTATCCTCCACCGAATCATCCTCGAAAGCGAAACTAACATAGTAAGTCTGGTTCGACTGCAGATTGAAGTATCTGTTGGCAAGCACCACATGCCATTCGTCGTTGATTTTCTCGTACATCGGCTTTCCATCCACCTTTCGGGTATCATCCACATAATTATATATAGTGGTGGTTCCCCAATCATAGTTAGGATTTTCAGCCGTTCCATAGTTCACGTTCTTTGCCGGATTGCCCTCGGCATCCACGAAGCGGAAATAGAGTTTTTTATCCGTAGCAGGGTCGATGAGTGCCGCCATGGTTTCCTGCAAGGCCCTCAATTTGGTGAGGATATTGCTGGAAACGGAGGAATCTTCTGCCGTGTTCTTATCCGGACAGATAGGCGAGCTCTGGATGATATCCACCTTGGATGATTTGGTGTAGATGCGGAGGTCATCGAAGGCATAGTCGGCACCGGAGGTAGATTTGCACATGTTATCCACCACCAGTTTGAAGTCGGTGAAGTTGTTCACGCCACTCTCCTTCTGCAGCACCATCTTTCCGTAAACCTGATACCATTTGCCTACATTGGCAGCATTATCCCCCACACGGTTGCCCGAGAAGTTACCGGATGAGAACGAGTGGAGCAGCCTGCGCTCCGTTTCCTGATTGTTCTCATCGTAATTCACGCCATAGAGTTTGAACATCAGCTGCGGGCGCTCTGCACCGGTGGTCATATCGGCAATGGCTGCGCTGAAGATAACCTGCGAACCCACGCAGAGGTCGGCCTTGAAATCAGCCTCGGCAATCTGTCGGCTTTCATCAGCGGCATCTATATAGAGAAAATGGCCATATTGCGTGCCATTCGTATTTTCGTAAGTGCGGTCGTAGAGCTGGGCAGTAGGCCACCACAGGTAGCTATCTGTTCCAGAGTATCCCCATCCTGACTTTCCCCTTATATTTGCCGACTTATAGAGTCCGTACTCTCCATGCAGCGGTGAATGCATAGGATTTACATACAAATTGCCTGCCGGAGCGTAATTCATCAATTCACGATAGACAAAGCCATAGCTTCGCTTGCTCCATTTAGAAGGCAGGCGGTCTTGGTTATCATTCGGGCTTGTAGGAGCCAAGAGGGTCTGTTCTTCATCATCATCATCAAAAGAGACGATGTTAACAGGGCGATAATGATCTTCGAGATAGGAATTCAATCGGGTATTCTGACCTGCCGTCTTCAGCTCGGCAGTAGTCATCGGATACTGATTGAACAGCTGGCAAGTGAAATTGGCGATAGGACACATCTGTCCGCTGCTGGAAATGGCTATTGCCACCACATAGATACGGTCGCCATACTTAAAGGTCTGCTTGCTGCTGACTCCTCCGCCATTCAGATTTCGCCAGGCACCAGCACCCGTACTATTCAGCAAGTTCAAGCTCAAATCAAAGAAACGGGGCGCATAACTACCTCCTTTATGAGTCCACCAGACAAACTGGGTTTTATCGGAATTATAAACACGCCACTGCACTTGAGTTGCCTGAACAACCTCAGGTCTGAAATCAGATTCCTTAATTTTATACTTCTCATCCTCTGCGAAGACATGATGCGTATTGATATTATTCATCGGATGGAAATAATAGTTGGTCCCATCATTCTGGTTGAGGCGGAGAGTCATGGAGGCACCACCATCTTTCAATCCTGCCGAAACGCCCTTTCCATCTTCATAAGTGTAATCTCTGTTCCTTCCCGTTTCCAGAAGTTTCTCCTTGATATCATCCGCCATCTTTTCTGCCGGCATGATATGGAAGATATATCTGAGAGAAAGGGTTGGCTCATGCTCGAAGCTTGTTCCATTGCAGCCATCCACGTATCTGCTCACATCGCAGGCGATGGTCTCACCACTCCAGGAAGCATCAGCAGGGCGGGTATAAACGGCACCCACCAAATTACGATTTGGCTTGGCTGAAAGATTATAGGCTATCAATCCCTTATCTATCCCGTGATCATCCTTCATGCTCTGCAGCAGGGTGCTGGCAGAATAAGCCTTCAGCTGAGCAGAAGCCTCATCGGTATCGTAATTATACCATCTGAAATATCCTCTAGGTTCCAAATCTGCACCATTGCCCGAATAGCCGGAAAATGGCAACGACAATTCCTTGCTTCCGCCGCCAGGCAGGGCGATATAATAATGATACACGTGCGTCTTCTGACGGAGACAGTCGTAGGCGGCATCAATCACCTCGTAATCGCCTGCTTTGTTGGCGATGCCCTGGTAATGCTTAAAGGTCTGGGAATAAGCCATCCCAGGCATCAAAGAAATGATGCCCAGGATGAACAAGAAGTATATTGAAAATAAACTATTTCCTTTCATGCTATTATAAATTAACCGAATTTATCACAAATCTCACTTTCCGTGACAGAGTCAGCCTGTCGCCATTCACATCCAGCGTCATCTTCAGCTGATAGACTGAGGTGCCCGACCGGTTGCCCATCTCGCCTTCAATACGCTTGGCTGATGGATTCCAACAAGGTTTGGCATCGAAGATACAAATTCCTGCATCACCGGCTGGCGTAGAGGCAACTTCCGTCATCTGCTGGTTGCTGATGTTCCAGGAATCCACCAGTTGCTGGTTGCTTATTTTCCTGATTTTCGGGATGATATGAAACTCGCCATAATAGCCGAAGGTAACCGTGAGATTGTTGTTATCTTCTTCTACCTGCGGCAGCACGCCGATGGGAGAAAACGCCTCCACCTGCCACTCGATGGCATAATCGTCCAACTGAATGGGAATCATACGGAAATCGTTGCGGCATATCTGTCGCCAGTTGAGCATCGCATAGCGGCGGGTCAGCTCCCCTCCGTTGCCATCATCCGTATGCAACTGGAGCACGAAATACTTATTCTCGTCAGTGGCCTCACTTTCGTTCACATAGAAGCGGATATACTGCTTGCCGCCATGGGCACTCACGGTATAGCCTTCCCCGTTGTTCAACCCCTCGTAGGTAACCACCTGCTTCTGCTGCGTACAGAGGTTCGGTTTGCCCACATGGGCTACTCCCTGGCTATCTACCTCATCGGCAGCAGGGAAAAGCATCAGGTTCTCCATAGAGTTGGGAGTCTGGTCGGAGAGAACCACTTTCCTGATGGTAATAGGATGGCTGGAGGTATTGGTGATGCTGAGCTGCACTTTCGCCACCATTCTGATTACTTCCAGGTTGATGGATCGGGTATTGCTATCGATATCTATCTCCTGGCGGTTGCTCATGGGGATTCCGTTCTTGAAGAACGGTTGGGATTCATCCCCGAAGTCGGTCCAGTGGTCGGCAAAGGCAAGTTTCGGAATCTCTACATGATACTTATACCGGCCAAAGTCTGCTGGCAGATCATCTCCCTTCTTCTTTCCCTGCAAGCCCAGCTCGGCAGGCTGAATATTGGCAAAGGAATAGAACACATGCTTGCCCGGCTTCAGTCTCACCCAGCAGTCGTCCAAGGCACGTTCCTGTTCGCCCGAACCATAAGGATGATTGGTGATGATGGTGTCTATCTGATGGTTGCTGGCAATCACCACAAACCAGCTTTTCATCCATTCTCCCGAAGAATTCAAACTATCACTATATCCGGCTCGGGTAGCCTCCCTGCTTTCAGCAACGCCCAACTGCAGTTTCACGGAAACACGATGATCCGCTGGCAGTTCCGGAATCATCTCCGCACCGCCATCGGAACCGCATCCCATCAAACTGAAGATGGCAAGCACCCAACAAATATATGATAATAATTTCTTCATGAATTTACATTATAATATAGTCGTGCTCAGTGTAATACCACTTTCGCACATTCAAATTAACATGCAGGATATCATTGTCGCCTTTATATAACTGAAACTGATAGTAATGATTCCTGAGGATATCTACTGCCCGGGAGGTTGGAGCCCCGCTGGCATCATAATCCACAAATTTAAGCTGATAATCAGACTCTTTTCCAAATCGGTCTCTGAGCCGCAGACTGATAACGGCAGGCGTAGCAACCCCCTCTCCGCTATTCCGATATTCAGGAACATAGACATCCCCCTGCAACATATCAACAGGTTCCAAAGAAGGAGTGGCTTCAGGGAAATGCCCCATATTCGCATCGGTAAGCCGGTTGGCATCTTCGAGATGGGCAACACTGCCAAACGGTGGCAGGCAATAGCCCTGCTGCTGATGCCCCAGGAGTTTTACCTGCGTGAGCGTATATCCCCCATCTATCATATCCTGGCGAAGCGACACATGGATTTTGGCTTCGGCACGGAGCAGATTGATGGTCTTGATGTCATACTGCTTTCCTGCCTCGAAAGGGATGCTTTCGAGCTGCTTTACCCCCCACATCGGAATGAAATGGGGCGTGGCAGGCTGATAAGTAAAGGTCAGGCGGTTCAGATTTTCTTCCGAGAAATCAGCCTGTTCATCTACACCATCGATGTTGGCATAGACCATCACCTTACCGGTGAAACCGCTGTTAGTCATCTGCAGCTTATCCAGCTTGATAGAACCGGTAACCTGATATTCATTCTCCTTCTGGGTAGGCAGAAGTACCAGATGCTCTACCCCACCGATGGCATGCCCATCCTGATTATAGAAAACCACATGCAATCGGCTTTTGTCGATGGCATATTCCCAATCGTTTTCCCCGGCACGGGTCACCACCGTAGAGGATGGCATATATAGCTGGAATACCACCCTTACGTAGCCATCATCCGATGCACGGTCGGCAGAATCGTTGCACGCCATGCAGGTGATTACACCTGCCAAGGCAAGCAGATATCGAAAAATCTTATTGATACTCATCATTCTGAAGGTCAGAAATATCTTATTGATACTCATCATTTTGAAGGTCCGAAATCGGAATTACTCAACACCACTCTCCACGAATTGATATAGATGGTTGAAGCCAGCCAATTATCCTTTTCGTCGAGGAAGAATACGAGACTGTATGAATCCTGACGGTCAAGATATTCCTGATCGTCCATCCTGCTCTGATAATTTCCCTTTACCAGCAAGGCATAATCTATCAGCGGGATATTGATGATGCTTCTGCCCGAGGAATGCTCGTATACATGCAGGCGCATCTGATGACCTTTCACGAGTCGGCAGGTTGTCAATTCAGCCAAGGCTGCAGATACGGAGGTCTGCTCGCCCGTATTCCCGTTCACACCAGCCATGCCTTCATACTTGCTCCATGCTGAATAGGCAAGTTCATCATCCGGCAGGAGACTGTTGTCGTAATCCAGATAGCCATTGCCATCCGTAATGACAAAATCGAAATCTTCTGCCCTCAGACTCTTTCCCGAGAGATGCTGCAAGATGATCTTGAAATGGTTGGTATCCTTGGTGAGCCTGACAGTTACTGTTTTGGTTTCGCCAAAAACAGCAGTGAGGTCGGCATTTCGCAGGATGCCATGAAACAGCGGAGTAAGGTCGTGGTTTACCTGATGATTATCATCCCGATTCACGAGAACCTGGAAATCTCCCATACTGGCCTTTCCCCAGCTATCCTTACCATCTTCACCTTTATATATATAGGAACCCGGATGGCGTTCTTCGCCCTCAGCCCAAACCTGAAGATCATATACCCCCGATGGCATATCGTCTACTTCCATGCCATCCTGGGCAAGAATCTGGGAGGCTGGAACCGTCTTGGCATAAACCAGCTTGCCCTCCTTGTTGAAGGCATGAAGGGTGACGGTCTTCACCTCATGGGCAAAGGCATCGGCATAGAGCATGTTCATATCGTAAACAAAACGAACACGCCTGGTAGCCTCACACCCCTCCTGGTCGTCGTGCCACCAGGAACATGACACGAGGGTCATGCTCAGCGGCAGCAACAACCAGGATAAGAACGTGCCCCATGTAAGGGTACGAATCTGCATCTTCATTATTTCGTCTTATCCAAATCTGCGTTATACTTTACAACTCGCCAAGAAAGCACGTTGATGCGGGCTGCAAGATAGGTAGCATCGTTAGATGGAATGGTTGGGTCGATAACCTTGCCCGGGTCATAAACCGGTGTACCGAATCCGTACATATTCTGAATGTTGATGCTATACACGTGGTTGCGCACGATGCCGTAGTAGCCCAACTTCGTGGGGTCGGTACCCAGATGGCGGATAGGAATAAAATAATATGCCATACCACCCTTGCGAATCTGAGCTGGCTCTTCGTTCATCGAGTTCTGGAGATCTTCCTTGTTTACATCCTGGTAAGAAGAAGCCTCTTCTGTGGTTCCCGTTTTCTTCTGCAAAGTCTCATCTGCAGCCAAGCTACGCAAGGTAGCAACTACCTGATAATCCTTGATACTAGTAACCTTGGTAGTGAAGTCGATATCAGATGGCTTCAACTTGGTGCGAGTATCACCCTTCTTGATATAGTAATCGGCAAAGTTGTTGGCAACTTCTGTCTTCACATCTTCTATATGCAAGTATTCCTGACCACGATACTGGCAGATTTCTGCAGGCTTGTAATCCGCTCCATCCTTGTAAACCAGATGAGTGGCAAGCACCATCTTGGTCAAAGTGCTGGCATAAGGGTCTGCATTTACAGAAGTTGGCGCATTTGGTAAGGTGTAGGCACAGTCTGTTAACTTGCGTTTAGCATAATCAGCGTATGTATGATTAACCGGTGCATTACCTTCTGCACCATTACCGGCAGCAAAGGCTACGGAAGAAGTCCAGAAACAACGATGGTAATCAGGTGATGTCCATACACTGATACCCAGGTTTTCATCATTCCATGCAGTATTTACCTGCTTTACCAGCTCGGCCTTGCCATTTTCATCGGCAACACCCCATCCATCAACTACGGCATAGATATCATTGGTGCCATAAACACCTACCTTCATGGCATCCTTGCCATCAATCTTTTCCCATTTTCTGCCATCAGCAGCAGTGTAAGTAGCATCGATAGTAGGCTGAACCTTAGCCACAACACGCTCTACATACAAATCTACAGGACTTGTCTTGGCTGCTTCTGCAGTGGTAGCAACATGTCCGGTAACGATAGAAGCACATTTCTCCACACCATTGGCTACATAAACAGAATTGCTCATCACAAAGTCCTTGTTGCCGGTGGCATAGAACTGAGAGAAGATAGAAGTACGCTTCACATCATCCAAAGTCTTGGCACCATCACCGAGCTTATCTCCATCCAGGGAATTAGGGTTGATGACTGCAATCATAACGGCTGGTGAAGCTCCGGTGTTGCCCTCGATAACCAAAAGAGGATTGGAAATCATAGACACATTTGGATTTTGCTTGTTTTCTGTATTCAGATCACTGCTCTTCTCCAACCAGTTTTTTCCAGTAGACTGGCCATTATTCTTCAGGATATAAGGAGTTCCGTCAGAATTGAAGAAATAAAATCTTACACTTTCAATATGGTTCTCATCTGCCGTACCATCTGCATAATCGCTAGCTGCACGTGAACCGGCAACAGAACCAACATTGTTAATTCTGATGGCGAGATAAGACTTATCGTTAGCATCTGCACCGCCACCATTCAAGTCATCGCTGCTTGAGCAAGACATCACCGTCATCATCAACGCTGAAGCCAGCACTGATGAAAGCACTCTGAATTTCTTCATAATCTTATAGTTTAAATTGTGTTTATTACTTTTTTTTTATTTTTATTTCTCGCAAATCTATTTATCTATAGCATTATTGTATCGTCATCATTTCATACGCCTTTCTGGCTGCATCGGCTTCTTCAGAAGCTCCGGCTCTATCCAGATAAGGCTTGGCAGCCTCGGCATCACCATTGTTCAGGCGGATGATGGCGGCATTCAGATTGGCGGTTTCATCCTCCGGATACATGCGCACAGCCAGCTCCATCACCTCGTTGAACTCCTTGGAACCCACCTCGTAGGTCTGGGCTACCATGAACAACTCGTTGAGCGACAGCAGCTGCGGCTTGGTCTGCATCATCTGCTTTGCCTCCTCCACATCGAATGGCTTTATCTTATAAGTAATGTGGTAGTCGCTATGGCGGAGAGCCGGATAGCAGAGGGTGAGCAGGCTGCGATACTGCGCCGGATATTGTTTCTTTATTTTCGCATCTCGGGCATCTGGAGTCAGAGTTTCATCCTGAGCTATCGCCAATATCTGCTGCTTTTTCTCCAAATCGCTCTGCTGGATATATTCACGCAAACCCTCCCAATCCTCGGCTGTGGATGATATGGTGAAGATGCTGTCGGGCAGATTCACCATCTTGCGAACATACTCCGCTAAGGTGCGGGCACGGTTCTTTGCCAAGTAATCGTTGTGCTGATACTTGCCTTCAGGAGAAGCAAAACCATGGATGTTGATGGCCATCACCTGCAGGTTCTTATCTGCCTTCAGGGCATTGATGGTGGTGATGATGCTATCCAACTGGGCTGGATTCCTGCGATAGTCGGCACGCAGCTCTATTTTGTTCACCGGGAAGTCGATATACGCACGCTTATCCAAATGGCGAATCTTCGGAGCCTCGGCCACTACAGCCTGCAACTGGAGCACTGGCTTCAATGCATTCTGCTTAGGCTGCTGAATGGTCTCGATAATCTGAGGCACATCGTTTTCGCGTTTCTCTTCAGCCTTGCCAGGGATTAAATAGATGAGGGAGAGAGCCACCTTGGTGGGGCCCACATAATTTTTGGGGGCAGTTTTCACTTTTTCGCCACACATTCCGCATTCGAATTTGTCGTAGGATGTATGGATATAGCCCAATCCGAGCGAAGCCTCGAAGTTCCAGTGCTTAGAAAGATTCCATTGTTTTCCGGCAGTGATGCCGCCTCCGGCATACCACCCTTCATAGCGATGGTTGCGCAATCCTTTCAACAATCCGAAAGGAAACCTGACGCCGCCCACGTTATACTGACCGCCCAGGGCATGGGCACCCACAAACCATCCATCGAAGCTTCGGTTGAACCAGTAGCGATACTCCGGCATCACCAGCCAGTGGCGGAGCCTAGACTGATCTCCTCCACTCTGCTTCCAGGGATTCAAGCCCAGGAATACCTGAGCCGTATGCTTCTTGCCTACTTCCATTTCCATTCCCATATTAGGGGTGGTAGTAGCCCAATAAAGCACATTAGTCTTGAAGCCTATCTGCTGTGCTTGCATTGATTGGATACAAAGGCACATCAGAATGGCTAAAGCCATTGACTTACTTACTTTCATATTCAATTATACTTCCTGATATACAAATATCTTTTTACTTTTATTTACGTTCTATATTTTGTTATATTACTGCTTAATATCTAAGCTATATTACTGCTAATTCTAATTTCGGGTGCAAAATTAATAAAAAAGCAGCAGAAAACATTCATGATACTAGTTAAAGTAAGCAAAAACAAACAAAAAAAAAGGCAGAAAGTTTTCTCCTTCTGCCTAACTTACAGTAAATTACTTGAGTATCTCCTTCAGCGGTTTCATCACGAAATCACGTTCTTCCATCAAAGGATGGGGAACATGCAAATCGGGCTCATTGATTACCAAGTCATCTATCATCAGAATATCAATGTCGATGATGCGGTCGTGATATTCACCATCCACCGACTTCAGCGTTCTGCCCATCTCTCGCTCTATGCGCTGAGCAGCCTCCAGCACCTGGCGGGGTGCCATGGTGGTGAGAACCAGCACGCAGGAGTTGATGAAGTCGTTGGGCGAAGAATAGCCCCATGGCTTGGTTTCATAAAGAGCAGACTGGCGATCTACCACGCCAATCTGCTCTCCTATCTTTTCTATCGCCTCGCGAATGTTGCGCTTACGGTTGCCCAAATTCGTGCCGAGGCTTAAATATACATGATACATAAGGATGATTCAAAATGGTTTAGTCTGGAAGTATCAACAAAGAATCGCCGTAGCAACCAAACATATAACCATTCTTCACTGCCTTCTTGTATGCCTCATATACAAGGTCGTAACCGCCGAACGCTGCTGTACACATCATCAGGGTTGACTCCGGATGATAGAAATTGGCAACGGCACAGTCGGCAAGTCCGAATTCGTATGGAGGGAAGATGAACTTGTTGGTCCAGCCATCGAATGCCTTCATCATACCATCGGTGCCTACGGCTGTCTCTGTGGCCTTCATCACGCTGGTACCGACGGCACATACACGATGCCCCTCAGCCTTGGTTCTGTTCACCAGGTCGCAAGCCTCCTGAGAGATAATCATCTGCTCTGAATCCATCTTGTGCTTGGTCAAATCCTCCACCTCAATCTCGTGGAAGTTGCCCAATCCGCAGTGCAGGGTGATGTATGCCTCGTTGATTCCGTTGATTTCCATGCGCTTCATCAGCTCACGAGAGAAGTGAAGACCTGTGGCAGGAGCCGTTACGGCACCTTCCTTCTCGGCGAAAACGCACTGGAAGTCTTCCATATCCTCTTCTGTGGCATGGTGACTCTCGCGGGCATCAATCACATAGCGTGGCAATGGTGCCTCGCCCAGGGCGAAGAGCGAACGCTTGAACTCATCGTGCTTGCCATCCTCATCATAGAGGAAGCGGAGCGTACGGCCACGGCTGGTGGTGTTGTCGATTACCTCGGCAACCATCTCGTTTACATCGTCGAAGAAAAGCTTGTTGCCGATACGGATCTTGCGGGCTGGCTCTACCAGTACATCCCAGAGGCGCATCTCAGGATTGAGCTCACGGAGCAGGAATACTTCAATCTTGGCATCTGTCTTCTCCTTGGTTCCGTAGAGACGGGCTGGGAACACCTTGGTATCGTTGAAGATGAAGGTATCACCCTCCTCGAAATAGTTCACGATGTCCTTGAACTGCAGGAATACCGGATTGCCATCGGCATCCTTCATTTCCTTGCCGTTCTCATCGGTCTTATACATATCGATGGTTTCCGACTTCTTGTGGATGACCATCAGTCGGGCCTCGTCGCGGCGAGTAATCTCGAATACACGTTCACCACTAGCTGTCTTAACCACACGCTTTGCCTTATGTGGGTAAAGTGCCACCTGAGAAGCTGGCAACTTGAAGTTGAATTGCGATAATTTCATGTTATATCTTTTATCTCCTTTCTATGATTATTTACTAAGATTCTTTTTCTGGGATGCCTGCTGGCTTTCTGCAATGCTATCCTCCAACGGCTGGGCATCGAGCCATTCCTGGAAATGGTCAAAATCGATGCAGGTTTCTACGTTGAAACTGCCTGCCTTGGTACGGCGCAGGGCGGTGAGGAAGGCACCACTATCCAGGGCACGGCCGATGTCACGGGCGAGGGAACGGATATAGGTTCCCTTGCCGCAAACCACACGGATGCTGGCGGTCTTCTCCTCGTCGTTATAGTCGATGAGCTCTATCTCATCCACTCTCACGGTCTTTGGCTTCAGCTGCACATCTTCGCCTGCACGGCGGAGGGCATACGAGCGGTCGCCGTTCACCTTCACGGCACTATAGGTAGGTGGCACCTGCTGAATTTCGCCCACAAACTGCTTCAGCACCTCCTCTACCAGCTCACGGGTGATGTGCTTGGTTGGGAAGGTGTGGTTCACGCTGTGCTCCTTGTCGTAGCTAGCGGTGGTAGCACCGAGCTGCAAGGTTGCCGTATATTCCTTGGTATGGGTCTGCAACTGCTCTATCTGCTTGGTACACTTGCCTGTGCAGAGCACCAGTACGCCAGTAGCAAGGGGATCGAGCGTACCGGCATGTCCTATCTTCACCTTAAAACCGAGCTTCTTGCTGAGCAGATAGCGAACGTGCGCCAAGGCTCCGAAGCTCGACATGCGATAAGGCTTGTCGATGGCTATAATTTCTCCTTTTCTGAAATCCATATTCCTATTTTAGTCAACCATCTGCATATCTACACCACAAAGGCCACAGATGATGATGATGAGTCCTACTACGATACGGTACCAGCCGAAAGCTGCGAAACCGTACTTAGTGACATAATTGATGAAAAACTTGATGGCGAGAATAGCAACGATGAATGCTACTACTGAACCCAGGAGCAAGGTAACCAGATTGTTGCCCTGAGTGAGCAACGAACCGCCGCCATGGCTGATGAGCTTGTAAACCTCCAGGCAGGTGGCACCAAACATGGTAGGCACAGCCAGGAAGAATGAGAACTCGGCAGCCGCCTTGCGGGTGAGTCGCTGAGACATACCTCCCACAATGGTTGACATGGAACGAGACACACCTGGAATCATCGCAATACACTGGATGAAACCGATGGTCAGGGCACGCTTGTAAGTAAGCTTAGTCTGCTCGCTGCCTTTATTGAAAATCTTATCGCAGAAGAGCATGAACACACCGCCAATGACAAGCATCCAACCTACCAGCTGCACATTGCCCAAGTTTGACTCGATGAAATCATTGAAGGCAAGACCCAATACCACGGCAGGCACTGTACCTACCACCAGGCGGGCATAGAAATCGAACATCGCCTTCCAATAGGTCTTCTCACCTGTCTTCACTGCATCCGGATAGAAGAATCTCTTCCAATACAGGCAGATAACAGAAAGAATGGCACCAAACTGGATGATGACAGTGAAGGCGTTGACAAACTTATCCTGGATATCTACACCCAACAAGTTTTCTGCAATAATCATGTGACCTGTACTAGACACTGGCAAGAACTCGGTCAATCCCTCTACGATAGAGATAATGATAGTCTGAATAAAATCCATCTAATTATAATTTAATTATAATATGTATATTAACTATAAACTCTAAACTCTAATCTCTTAATTGTCTTTCGGCTTGCGTATAACCGCATAAATGATTGAGAGGAAACCAATCAGGGTAACGGTTGGTGCCACTACAATACGGCGAGTACTGAAAATATCAGCATCGAAAGAATGCTCGTTAGAGCCAGCGCCGCTCATCAGGAGGAAACCGATGATGACAATTGCCATACCTATTGCCAACAAGATGAAATTCATCTTGTCAAATGCTAAATTCTTCTTATCCATTATATATAATGTTTAAATTTTTAATATTAAATCTTATACAGGTCGCCCGCCTTCATCTTCAGGAACTTGTTCACGGAGATGTTGGCACAGAGGGCGGTGATGATGAGTCCGAAGAGGAAGACGGAACCACCGGTGATGGCGAGTTCCTGCCATCCGAGCACATTGAGCAGTTCTGGCTCGTGCATCGACCACGCATAGAGACATCCGCCCAGGAATCCGTCGGCTATCAAAGCCGAAATCACGCCCACCATCATGGCACGGGTGAGGAACGGCTTGCGGATGAAGCCCCACGACGCTCCCACCAGTTTCATGGTATGGATGGAGAAGCGACGGGCATAGATGCCCAGGCGCACCGTGTTGTTGATGAGCGAGAACGAGATGAAAGTAAGCAGGGCAGCAACTATCAGCAGTCCGATGCTGATCTTGGTAAGCGAATTGTTTACCTGCTCTATCAGGTCGTGCTGATAACTTACCTCGGTGACACGAGGATAGGCCTTCAACTCCTTGGAAATCCAAGCCAGGGAGTCGTTGTTGGCATAATCAGCCTGCGTTGTAATCTCAATGGAAGGTTGGAAAGGATTCACTCCGGCAAACTCGCTCGGATTGGTACCTAAATCGCGGGTAGCTTCCTTCAAGGCCTGCTCCTTGGTGATATAAGTCAATCCCTTCACGTAAGGACGCGCCTTGAGATGCTTGCACATCTGCAAGCCCTCAGGATTGGTCATATCCTGCTCCAACATCACCTGAACCACCAGGTTCTCCTTGACGTAAGACGAGAGGTTTCTTCCCATAAGCACGGAGAAGATGACCAAGCCCAGCAAAACAAGCACCATGGCGGTGCTGATACACAAAGTAACAACCTGCAATCCACGATGATTACGAGGCTTATATTGTTTCTTTCTCATGTTCTATTCTATTTATTTCTGACAGAAAAGGGCATAATTACCCAAATTGTTTGCAAAGGTACACATAAACGAAGAGATAACAAAATAAAATTGCATTTATTTGCATTTATTCAATTAATTATTAAGGGAAGAGAGATTCGCTGCATGAGGAATTTGTTGCTACCATTAACTGAAATTGTTGCTAAGTCTAATAGGGATAGAATCTTTTTCTATTAGGGATAGTATCTTTTTCCATAAGGGATAGTTGTATCACCCAAGCTATCAAACATGAAAAAGGGCCAACCTCACGGCCAGCCCTTTCTTAAATATCGAAAAATTCAAATAGGTATGACTTGAATTTTTACAACTAACAACAAATCGAGGTGAGAACCTCAATCTTAAAAACCAATTACATTTTAGTGATGACACCCTTCTCTGAACTCTCCAGGAACTGGATGATGTTCTGAATCTCCGGACTATCTGGCACCTGATCCTTGATCTGGTTGATGGCATCGAAGAGGGATGTCTGACCATGGAATACCAGTCGGTAGGCATTAGCAATGTGCTTGCGAACCTTCTCGGTAACCTCGGCTGCTTCCATGATGATGGTGTTAGGACCTGCATACTTCACAGGCTTTCCACCGGCAATGATATAAGGAGGAATATCCTTAGAGAAGGTGGTACCTGCCTGAATCATCGCCAAGTCGCCTACTCTAGTCTTGGCGTTCTCTACTACGGATGTTGAGTAGATGACACCGTTACCAATCACGCAGTCGCCTGCAATCTTGGTACCATAACCGAATACGCAACCGTTGCCGATAACTGTATCGTGAGAGATATGGGCACCTTCCATCAGGAAGTTGTTGTTGCCCAGAACGGTCTTGCCACCCTTGTGAGTACCACGGTTGATAACCACGTTCTCACGGATGGTATTGTTGTCGCCAATCACTACCTCACTCTCCTCACCAGTGTAGTTGAAATCCTGTGGGAGGGCAGCGATAACGGCTGCCTGGAACACCTTATTATTATTACCCATGCGAGTACCGTTCATGATGCTCACGAATGGATAGATGGTACAGTTGTCGCCGATGACCACATCGTCCTCAATATAGGCGAATGGATAGATCTTGCAGTTGTCTCCAATCTTAGCCTTTGGAGAAACCTCTGCCTTTGGACTTATTATACTAGCCATAACTATAAACTATTAATTATTAACTATAAATTACTTAGCTCCTCCACCCAATGCATAGTAGAGATTAACTACTGCCTGCATCTTGTAGAAGTCATCAGCTACCTTTGAGAGCTGTACGTTGAGCAGAGAAGACTGTGCCTGGATTACCTCCAGATAAGAACCGCCAGCCTCTGACATCAACTTACGTGTATCCTCCACATTCTGCTCGAGTACGGCGATGCGCTTAGCCTCCACCTTACCCTTCTCGTCAGAATAGTTGTAGAGAACGAGGGCATTGCTCACCTCGCTACCAGCCTTCAGCACGGTGTTCTGCCAGGTATTGTAAGCCTGCTCATACTGCATCTTAGCCACCTTCAATCCGGCAATGATTCTACCATTCTGGAAGATTGGCTGAACCAATGAACCAACAGCAGAAAGCAACCACTTGCCTGGATTCACAATACCTGCACCAGCAGAATTGGTGAATGCACCTGTACCAGAGATGGTGATAGATGGATAGAACTTGCTGCGGGCAGTCTCTATGCCATAGAAGCACTGAGCCAGATTCATCTCGGCTGCGTGAACATCAGCACGGTTGTTGAGCAACTGGATGCCTACACCGGTAGAGAAGGTTGCAGGAAGACTCTGATTCTCCAGCTTGCCACGGGCAATGGAATGAGCCTGGTCGCCGATGAGAAGACTCAGGGAGTTCTCTGTCTCACGAATCTGACGCATCAGGTCGGTCTTCTGAGTCAACACAGCATAGTAGTTGCTCTCGGCAGCCTGCACGGAAGTTCCGCGATAACCAAGCTTGGTATCCTTCAGCACCTTCATCATCTCCCAAGTATCCTTGGTCAAGCCTTCCATATTGTTAACCAGCTCCACCTGCTTGTCGAGCATCAGCAATGTATAATACATGTTGGCGATGTTGGCGATGAGGTTGGTCTGTACAGACACCTGATAGTCCTTCAACTGGAGCAGTGCCATCTGGGCACTGCGCTTCTGAGAGAGCAGGTTGCCGAAGAGGTCAACCATCCAGCTGGCAGTTACAGGCATGCTGTAAGTCTTGGTGGCAGCATTGCCATCCCAGGAAGCGATGGTTCCCTGAGGAGAGAAAGACAAGGAAGGCACAAACGCCAACTTGGCACACTTCAACTGCTCTTCAGCCATCTTCACGTTCAAAGCCGCATTGAGCAGGTTGACATTGTTGTTCAATCCCTTCTCAATGATTGACTGGAGCTGAGGGTCGGTGAAGACGCTGCGCCAAGGGATATTGGCGAAGGTAGTAGTATCCTTTACAGCCAAAGTATCTGTATCAGAAGCTACATCGCGAACGATACCGCTGGTCTTCACATCCGGACGCTCATACTTTCCGTAGAGAGTCTTGCAGCTGCTCAGAGAGAGCGCTGCGAGACCCAATATGATGATATTTAAATTCTTTTTCATTGTTTCCTTTGAAGTTACATTGCGTTATTACTTCTTCTCGATACCCTTCTTGTCGTGAGCGGCATTGGCATACTGCTCCAACTCGGCAGCAACCTCCTCGTTCAGCTCATCCTCGAACTTCAATGGAGTCAACTTCTCCTGCAACCACTGGAAGACTGCGAAGAGAGCAGGAACCACGAAGATCTGACAGAGAGTACCGATCAACATACCACCTACAGCGGCAGCACCCAGGGTCTGGTTACCATTCTTACCTACACCTGATGCGAACATCAGAGGCAACAGACCGATAACCATCGCCAGAGAAGTCATCAGGATAGGACGGAGACGGGCACCGGCACCCAGGATAGCTGAGTACTTGATGGCCATACCCGTACGACGACGCTCGAGGGCGAACTGTACGATAAGGATGGCGTTCTTAGCCAACAGACCGATCAACATAATCAACGAAATCTGCATGTAGATATCGTTAGAGTGACCGAAGAGGTTGGTGAAGATGAACGAACCTGCCAAACCGAATGGGATAGACAACACTACAGACAATGGCAAGATGTAACTCTCGTACTGGGCACTCAAAATCAGGTAAACGAATACGATACAGAGTGCGAAGATCAAACCTGTAGAGTTGCTGGATTCAGCCTCAGAACGGGTCAAACCAGAGTACTCATAGCCGTAACCCTCTGGCAATGTCTCCTTGGCAACCTCAGCAATCGCCTTCATACCGTCACCGGTAGAGTAACCGCTGTTAGGAGTTACAGATACATCCATAGAGGTAAACAGGTTGAAACGTGTGATGTTAGATGGACCATAAATCTTCTTCAAGTTCACGAACTCGCTTACAGGAGACATGGTGCCATCAGCACAACGAACGTAAATCTTGCTCAGATCGTCTGGACGCATACGACTCTCAGGACCAGCCTGAATCATGACACGGTAGAGCTTACCATAAGCATTGAAGTTAGATGCGTAGAGACCACCGAGGTAACCCTGCATGACAGACAATACTGAAGATGGGGAGATACCAGCCTGCTTGGTCTTGGCAACATCTACATCTACCATATACTGTGGGTAGTTAGGGTTGTACTGAGTCTGAGCGGTCTGAATCTCAGGACGCTTATTCAACTCAGCCAGGAAGTTCTTTACATTACCATAGAACTTGTTCAAGTCACCACCGGTCTTATCCTGCATGGTCATGGTGATACCATTCTGTACAGAGAAACCGGAAATCATAGGTGGAGCGAAGGCAAGAATCTGTGCATCCTTGATGGCAGCAGTCTGCTTGTAGATCATACCCAATACAGAGGTATACTCCATAGGGTTGACAAACAATGCCTCGATACCGCCACCGGTACAAGCCTCCTTGATACGGTGGAAGAATCCACCCGGACGCTCCTCGAATGGCTTCAGCTTCACGATGATGGTACCCTGGTTAGAACCGGCACCGCCGATAAAGCTATAACCCATGATGGCGTTACGGGTTGCGATGGCTGGGTTGTTAGCCAGCATCTTATCTACCTGCTTAACCACCTCTGATGTACGTTCCTGAGAAGTACCAGGAGCTGTAGAGATACAAGCGAAGATAGTACCGGTATCCTCATCAGGCACCAGACCCGTCTTGGTAGTACCCATCAGGGCAACCAGACCTACGATACTGACAGCCACCAGGCTACCAGCAATGATGCCGTGGTTGATAACCCACTTGACACCACCTTTATATTTATTGGTAATCTTCTCAAACTGATAGTTGAATCCTGCGTGGAAACGGTCTACGAAAGACATCTTCTTCTCGTGACCCTCCTCGTGTGGCTTCAGTAACACGGCACAGAGTGCAGGAGACAGCGTCAACGCATTGATAGCCGAAATAACGATAGATACAGCCATGGTTACACCGAACTCACGGTAGAAGTAACCGGAAGTACCACCGATGAATGATACAGGAACGAACACGGCAGACATCACCAATGTAATAGAGATGATGGCGCTGGAGATTTCGTTCATCGCATCGATAGATGCAGTAAGGGCACTCTTGTAACCCTGGTCGAGCTTGGCGTGAACCGCCTCGACCACCACGATGGCATCATCGACCACAATCGCAATAGCCAGCAGCAGGGCTGACAGCGTAAGCAGGTTGATGGAGAATCCGAAGATCCAGAGGAAGAGGAACGTACCGACCAGAGCCACAGGTACGGCAATCATAGGAATCAGCGTAGAACGGAAGTCCTGCAAGAAGATATACACTACGATGAACACCAGTACCAGGGTGATGATCAAGGTGAAGATAACCTCCTCGATAGATGCGAACAAGAACTCGGTAACATCCATCAGGATGACATTCTTCAACCCAGGAGGATAACTCTTCTCCAGTTCATCAAGCGTTTTCTTTACGTCGCTGGCAATCTGGGTAGCATTGGAACCGGCAATCTGCTGAACCATACCCATCACGGCAGGCTGACCATCGTTGAGCAGGTTGACGTTATACTGCAAACCACCCAACTCAATCTTGGCAACTTCGCCCAGACGGAGCGTCTGACCGGAAGTATTGCTCTTGATAAGGATGTTCTCATACTCCATTGGAGTCTTCAAACGACCCTTGTAACGCAAGGTATATTCATACTGCATATCAGAGCTCTCACCAAAGCTACCAGGGGCAGCCTCGATATTCTGCTCTGCCAAAGCCTGAGAAATATCAGAAGGAACCAGTCCGAACTCCTTCATCTTCTCTGGCTTCAACCAGATACGCATAGAGTAGTTACGGGTAGAAGGGCTCTGCACATCACCCACACCATTGATACGCTTCAACTGTGGAACCACGTTGATCAGGGCGTAGTTGGTAACAAACTGGTCGTCGTAACGGCCATCGTCTGTGGTCAGAGCGAACATGATGACGTTAGAACTCTGACGCTTGGTTACGGTGACACCCACCCTGGTAACCTCGGCAGGCAGCAGAGACTGCGCCTGAGACACACGGTTCTGTACGTTGACCGCAGCCATATTAGGGTCGGAACCCTGCTTGAAGTAAACGGTGATCTGAGCAAAACCTGAGTTAGACGCAGAAGAGGTCATGTAGGTCATGTTCTCTACACCGTTGATACTCTCTTCCAGAGGAACAACGACAGAGTTCAACACCGTCTGGGCATCTGCACCCGTATAGGTAGCAGTTACCGTGATGGTAGGCGGCGCGATATTCGGATACTGCTCGATAGGCAGCGATACCAAGCCGATGATACCCAGCAAGACGAAGAAGATGGAAACCACCGTCGAAAGTACCGGGCGCTTTATAAAGTTTGTAAATGACATAATTTACTATTTTTCTTTATACCTTATTATATATTACTTCTTTCCACCCATAGCAGTAGCGAAGGCATGAGCATTATCCTGAGACTCACTCAACTTGGCAGCCTCAGCAATCTTCTGATTGTAACGCTCCAGAGTGATAGGCTTGATCTGCTGGCCATCGGTCAACTTGGTGATACCCTTCAGCACGATGCGATCTCCAACATGAAGACCAGAAGTTACGATATAGTTCTTGCCATCATCCTGTGGATTGACCTTGATCTCAGAATATTTCACCTTGTTATCCTTGGTTACGATATAAACGAAGATCTTATCCTGAACCTGAGAGCAAGCCTCCTGAGGGATGACGATAGCGCTGTTATGATCGTTAGGAACCACGATAGAACCTGCACCACCACTCTTCAGCAACTTCTCTGGGTTAGCGAAGTGAGCGATGAGAGAGATAGAACCGGAAGTAGCATCGATGACACCACTCATCTTGACCACCTTACCTGGATGATTATAGATAGAACCGTCTGCCAACTGCAACTTAACAGCTGGGAACGCTGCGATGGCTGCCTGAACACTACCGTTGGTCTTAGACATGCTCAAGATCTGAGACTCGGAGAGTGAGAAGAATACCTCCATGGTGCTGATATTGGAAACAGTGGTCAAAGCCTGACCAGAAGCGCTAACCAAAGCACCTACCTTGAAAGGAAGGCTACCTACAACACCTGCAGAAGGGCTGGTAACAGTGCACCAAGCCAACTGCTCGCGGGCTGAAGCCAGAGAAGCCTCTGCCTGAGCCACCTGTGCCTTGGCTGTAGCCAAACCATTAGCTGCGGTAGAAAGCTCATATTCACCGATAATCTTGCTATCATACAACTTCTTGTTGTTCTGGTAAGTCAACTTGGCTGTATTAGCCTGTGCCTTAGCTGTATTCACAGCGGCAGCTGCAGAACGAACGGCAGCCTGATAAGTCTCGCTATCGATAGCGAACAATGGCTGACCAGCTGAAACAGTCTGACCCTCATGTACATAAACTTTAGTAATGAAGCCAGAAACCTTAGGACGTACCTCTACATCCTGAATACCCTTGATGGTAGCAGGATAGGTAGTCTGCAATGCGGCACTGGAAGTACCGATGGTAGCCACGGCAAACTCATCATCGCCGAAGTTAGGCAGACCGCCCTTCTTGCTTCCACCACATGATGTCAAAGTTGCGAGTACACAAACTGCTGCAACGAACAAAACGTTTTTAATTTTCATACCTATTTTTATATTATAATTTATTATTTTTGTCATACCTTAATATATACATACCGCCCTCTGGCGGAAACTCTAAACTGATTTTGAGTTTTAAAACGCTGCAAAATTACTAATAATATATGAATAACGGCTCGCAAGGAGCCGTTATTTAACAAAAATTATTCTCTATTTAAGTTTTCTACCATAGCCAAGCCCATATCCTGGGCCTTCTTCATCAGAAGTTCCATCAAAGGTTCCCGCTCGTTTGCCACTCTGTTATCCAGTACGGCATCCTTCAGATACTGCTTCAAGGTTCCCACTTCGCGGCATGGCTTGAGCTGGAACATCTCCATGATTTCGTTGCCGTCGATACAAGGCTGAAGCAATCGCTTGTAGTCGCGCTCCTGCAAGTCTGCCAACTTCTCGCGCACCATCTTGAAGTTATCCAGGAACTTCTGCTTGCGCACCTGGTTCTTGCTGGTGATATCAGCCTCGCAAAGCGTCATCAGGTCGTTGATGTCATCACCCGCATCGTTCAGCAGTCGGCGAACCGCGCTATCCGTCACCTCCTCATCGGCTATCACGATAGGACGCATGTGGAGTTCCACCAGTTTCTGCACGTACTTCATCTTCGCATCCATCGGAAGCTTCATACGGCGGAAGATGCCTGGAATCATCTTGGCACCTATTATATTATGACTGTGGAACGTCCAACCGATATTGTTGTCCCAGCGCTTGCTCTTCGGTTTGCCGACGTCGTGGAAGAGTGCCGCCCAGCGGAGCCAGAGGTTATCGCTGTGCTTGCACACATTCTCCAAAACCTCCATCGTATGGTCGTAATTGTTCTTATGTGCTCTGCCATTGCGGGTTTCCACCTTATCCATCGCCACCAGTTCGGGCAGGATGAGGTCGAGCAGACCGGTATCCTTCAGATAATAAAATCCGATGCTTGGGTGCTTGGAGAGCATAATCTTGTTCATCTCGTCGCAGATGCGCTCGTCGCTGATAATCTTCAGTCGGTCGGCATTGCGGGATAGTGCCTCGTAGGTTTCATCCTCTATCTGGAAGTTGAGCTGGGTGGCAAAGCGCACACAGCGCATCATGCGGAGCGGGTCGTCGGAGAAGGTGACATCCGGGTCGAGCGGAGTAGCAATGATGCCGTCTTCCAAGTCATAGACGCCATCAAAAGGGTCGACGAGTTCTCCAAAACGGTCCTTGTTCAGGCACACCGCCATGGCATTGATGGTGAAGTCACGACGGTTCTGGTCGTCCTCCAGGGTTCCATCTTCAACAATCGGTTTGCGGGAATCGCGGTTGTAGCTCTCCTTTCGGGCTCCCACGAACTCCACTTCTGTATCCTTATACTTTACCTGTGCTGTTCCGAAATTGCGGAACACTGAGAGATGCGCCTTTTTTCCGAGCATCTTCTTCAAGGTGGAAGCCACCACAATGCCGCTGCCCACGACAACGACATCAATATCATTGGAAGGTCGTTCCAGGAAGAGGTCACGCACATATCCACCTACCACATAACATTCCACAGACAGCTCGTCTGCCGCCTCTGAAATCTTATGAAAAATATCCTTATCCAGTATCTGTGCCAGTTCGGCATTGGTCAAATTTCTCATACTCTTTTTTCTTTCGGGGTGCAAAGTTACTGCAAAATATGTAAAATACAAAATAAATATTTGGCTATTTCATAATAAATGCGTAAATTTGCACCGAATTTCGAAATTATTATGGCAGATTTATTGAAAACAGAACAGCAGTTTAAGGATGTCATGAGTGAATGCAGGACATTATTTGAGAAGAAGCTCCACGATTACGGAGCCTCTTGGAGAATCTTGCGCCCTTCTTCCCTGACAGACCAACTCTATATCAAGGCGAAGCGAATCCGCTCGCTCGAAATCAAGAAGGAATCTTTGGTAGGTGAGGGCATCCGCCCCGAGTTCATTGCCCTTATTAATTATGGTATCGTAGGACTCATCCAGCTGGAAAAGCCTTTCGCGGATGAAGTGGATATGACACCGGAAGAGGCGATGAAACTCTACGACCGCCATGCGCAGGAAGCACTGCAGCTGATGCTCAAGAAGAACCATGACTACGACGAGGCATGGCGCTCGATGAGAGTAAGCAGCTATACCGACTTCATCCTCACCAAGATTCAGCGTGTAAAGGAAATTGAGGACATCGCAGGCGCTACCCTCGTTTCGGAAGGCATCGATGCCAACTACATGGACATCATCAACTATGCCGTGTTCGGAGCCATTAAGATGAATGAGAAATAATCAAGAGGAGTGAGAAATAATCAAGAGGAGTGAAAAATGATGAAGATAGCAATCAAGATAGCGGTAAACATCGGGCGACTGCTCATGGCAGCAACGTTCATCTTCTCGGGATTCGTGAAGGGAATAGACCCGCTGGGCACTCAATATAAGATAACCGACTATCTGGAGGCACTGCATATCGACTGGATGTTCCCGTCGTGGAGCACACTGGTGATGTCGGTTCTGCTTGCCATGTGCGAGTTTGCCATCGGCATTTTCCTGCTCTTTGCCATCCGCAGAAGACTGGTGAGCAAGCTTACCCTGCTCGTAATGGCTGTGATGACGCTGATTACACTCTGGATCGTCATCGCCGACCCGGTGAAGGATTGCGGCTGCTTCGGTGATGCCATCGTGCTCAGCAACATGGAGACGTTCATCAAGAATATCATCCTCCTTGCCATCGCCATCCTCATCTGGAGAAGACCGATGGACATGCCGCTGCTGGTATCCAGGTCAACCCGATGGATTGTCATCAACTATACGTTCCTCTTCTCCATCGTGATGAGCGCCTGGAGCCTGTGGTATCTTCCGCAGTTCGACTTCCGCCCTTATCACATCGGCGCCAACATCGCCAAGGGAATGGAGATTCCGAAGGGAGCCAAGCAACCTAAGTTTGATACCACCTTCATCCTGGAGAAGAACGGAGAGCGGAAGGAGTTTACGATAGACAACTATCCCGACTCCACCTGGACCTTCATCGACAGCAAGACGGTGCAGACGGAAGAAGGCTACGTGCCCCCTATCCACGACTTCAGCATTGAAGATGCAAAGACGGGAGAAGACATCACCCAGCAAGTGATTCACCGCAAGGGCTACACCTTCCTACTGGTATCACCCCACCTGGAGTTTGCCGACGACAGCAACTTCGGCAGTATCGACGAGATATACGAATACGCCAACGACCATGGCTATCCCTTCCTCTGCCTCACGGCAAGTACGGAGAAAGCCATCAGGCACTGGCAAGACATCACGGGAGCAGAATATCCCTTCTATATCACAGACGAGACAACGCTGAAGACCGTGATACGCAGCAACCCGGGACTCCTGCTGCTGAAAGACGGAACCATCATCCGGAAATGGAGCCACAACGACCTGCCTAACATGGCAGAGATAGCAGGCAAGCCACTGGAACAAACCGAGATAGGCAAGATGCCGGAAGTAAGTGCCGCCAAGAAAATAGCCGGCATCATCTCCTGGTTTGTCATCCCGCTGGTACTCCTCACCATCGCCGACCGGCTTTGGGCATGGGGCGCCTGGATCAGAAAGAAAGAGAATTCAAACAGAATATTATCAACTTTTAAAAAGAAAAGAAAAATGAGAAAGAAAATTGTAGCAGGTAACTGGAAAATGAACATGAACCTGCAGGACGGTGTTGCTCTCGCTAAGGAGATCAACGAGGCATTGGTAGCAGACAAGCCAAACTGTGACGTAGTAATCTGCACTCCATTCATCCACTTGGCTTCTGTAGCTCAGGTTTTGGATTCAGAGATTGTAGGTCTCGGTGCTGAGAACTGCGCTGACAAGGCTAAGGGTGCTTTCACAGGTGAAGTTTCAGCTGAGATGGTAAAGAGCACAGGTGCTCAGTATGTTATCCTCGGTCACTCAGAGCGTCGTCAGTACTACGGCGAGACTGCAGAGATCTTGAAGGAGAAGGTAGAGTTGGCTTTGGCTAACGGTTTGAAGGTTATCTTCTGCTGCGGTGAGACTCTCGAGGAGCGTGAGGCTGAGAAGCAGAACGAGGTTGTTAAGGCTGAGTTGGAGGGTTCAGTATTCCACTTGAGCGCTGACGCTTGGAAGAACATCATCCTCGCTTACGAGCCAATCTGGGCTATCGGTACAGGTAAGACTGCTACTTCTGACCAGGCTGAGGAGATGTTGGCATACATCCGCTCTATCGTAGCAGAGAAGTATGGCAACGAGGCTGCTGAGGAGACATCTATCCTCTATGGTGGTAGCTGCAAGGCTAGCAACGCACCTGAGCTCTTCGCTAAGCCAAACATCGACGGTGGCTTGATCGGTGGTGCTTCTTTGAAGGCTGCTGATTTCAAGGGTATCATCGACGCTTGGAAGAAGTAATCTCAACAAGAAATATTTTGCGGGGATGCCCTTTCTTCGTGGGAGGGCATCCCTTTTTAATCAAAAAAAGACTGCTTTCATATCAAAAAAAGCACAATTTAAGGAAATAGTCATGAAACAATTCCTCACATTATTATTATTCATCCTCTGCTCTACATTCACAGCGAATGCGCAGAACTACCTGGACCATCTGAAGAAGAAGGAACCGGGAAAGGGTGTTGTGACCGTGAACCAAAGCAAGGCTATCGACGAATTGGTAAACGGAAAACCTGTGCAGGCTGCAGAAAAGAAGCCTACTGCACAGGATGACAAGACCAAGACTAAAACTACCCCACAACCACAAAAGACCCCAACAGACACTCAGCACAAGAACACTGAGCACCCACAAAGGGAGAATACTCCTACCCCTCATCCGCAGCATGAAAACACAAAGGAGGGCACCCATGCCAACAACGCAAAGGAGGACACCCACGCCAACAACGCTGCCAAGGCTGAGAACAGAAAAGAAGAAACTGAAATGCCGATAGTGGATATGCGCAAGAAAGTGATGCGCAAAAGCTACAAGGTTACAGGATATAGAGTACAGGTATATGCCGGCGGTAACTCCCGCAACGACCGACTGAAGGCGGAACAGACAGGCAACAACATCAAGATGAAGTTCCCAGACCAGCCGGTTTACGTTCACTTCTACTCCCCAAGATGGATTTGCCGCATGGGCAACTTCCGCAATTTGGGCGAAGCCCAGAAGGTTCTTGCCAAGGTGAAAGCCCTGGGTTACAGACAGGCATGCCTGGTAAAGGGACAGATTACGGTACAGTACTAGTTAATAGTTTATAGTTGATAGTTAACAGTTTACAGCATTGATGCCGTAGGCCTAACTATAAACTATTAATTGTAAATTATTAACTATTAATTAAGAATTATAAATTAAATAAGATGAATCCAGAAACAGAATTTCGCGAGGGATTGGACGAACTCGCAGGACACTATAAAGAAGTATTGAAACTCCTGGGCGAAGACCCTGAACGCGAAGGTTTGGTAAAAACCCCGATGCGCGTGGCTAAGGCGATGCAGATCCTGACCCGTGGCTATACACAGGATGCCCACAAGGTATTGACAGATGCCCTCTTTGAGGAGAAATACGACCAGATGGTCATCGTGAAGGACATCGATTTCTTCTCGATGTGCGAGCACCACATGCTGCCTTTCTATGGCAAGGTTCACGTGGCTTACATTCCTAACGGCAAGATCACCGGTCTGAGCAAGATAGCCCGCGTGGTGGATATCTTCAGCCACCGCCTCCAGGTGCAGGAGCGCCTCACCCAGCAGATTAAGGACTGCATCCAGGAAACCCTGAACCCTCAGGGAGTCATGGTGGTGATTGAGGCTAAGCACATGTGCATGCAGATGCGTGGCGTGGAGAAGCAGAATTCCATCACCACAACCAGTGATTATAGCGGCGTATTCAACTCTTTGAACACCCGCCAGGAGTTCATGAGCCTGCTGAGAGGAGAAAGTAAAAGAATCTAATATATAGTTAATAGTTTACAGTTGATAGTTTATAGAGCATTCTTGCCATCAACTGTAAACTATTAACTTTTAACTATAAACTATAAACTATAAAAAAATGAAGTTTATATCCTGGAACGTAAACGGCCTGCGTGCTTGCGTGGGCAAAGACTTCGAGAACCAATTCAAGGCACTCGATGCAGACTTCTTCTGCCTGCAGGAAACCAAGATGCAGGAAGGACAACTCGACCTGAAGTTTGAAGGCTACGAAAGTTATTGGAACTACGCTGAGAAAAAAGGATATTCCGGCACTGCCATCTATACCAAGCACAAGCCTTTGAGCGTAAGCTATGGCATGGGCGTGGAGGAACACGACCACGAAGGCAGAATCATCACACTGGAATACGATCAGTTCTACCTCGTCACCTGCTATACACCAAACTCGCAGACAGAACTCAAGCGACTGGATTATCGCATGACTTGGGAAGACGACTTCCGCAAGTTCCTGAAAAATCTGGATGCCCAAAAACCGGTAGTCATCTGTGGCGACTTAAACGTGGCACACGAAGAGATAGATATCAAGAATCCGAAGACCAACCGTCGTAATGCCGGTTTTACGGACGAAGAGCGAGAGAAGATGACACAGCTTCTGAACGAAGGCTTCACCGATAGCTTCCGCTATCTCCATCCAGAGGAAGTAACCTATTCGTGGTGGTCTTACCGCTTCAAGGCACGCGAGAAGAACGCCGGCTGGCGCATCGACTATTTCCTGGTATCAGACAGCATCAAGGACAAGATTACAGAAGCAAAGATCCATACCGACATCATGGGTAGCGACCACTGCCCGGTGGAAGTAAACTTAAACATCTAACAAGAAATCAGACTTTCTTATATAAATTAGATTGTTGATAAAAAAAAGATGGGGATCACCTTCCTCACGGAAGCCATCCCCATATTGGTCATATCAACATAAAATTTTAATTTATATAAGAGAGATTTTTCAATTCTAATGAAGAAATCAACTGCCCCATGTAACGGGGCATTGATTTGCTGGTCAACGGATTACAAGAGACCCTTAATCTCAGAGAGATTCTTCTTTACAGAAGTACCGTCCTTGTAAGTAACCATGAAGTAATCGTGAACAGACTTGCCGTTTCTGTACTGCACAACTGCCACGCCACCTTCGCGGAGCTGGAGAGTGAAGTAACCCTCACGCTTGCCATTGACATACTTGCCATGCCACTTCTCCTTACCATTCTTATAATAAGTGGTCACTTCGCCGTTGAAAACTGTATTGCGGTCGTTACCGAGGTCAATGAAGCTATAGCCTCCCTCAGCACGGAGATTACCATTCATATAGAAATCCTGGAAAACGTCCTTCTTATTGAGGCCAGCGCCGGTAGTCATCAGCAATCTGTAATAACTAGCCTGATCGGCACTAGCTACATTGCTCATATTTTCTGCATAGAAAATAGTGTCAGCTACTACTGTTGCATTCTCTACGTGCTTGCGACCGAAAGCTGCTACGGTCATTAAAGCCATCAATGAGAATAATATAACTCGTTTCATATTTTTAATTTTTAGGATATTATTAATTGTTTATTATTATTTCTTTTTTCTGGTGCAAAGATAATACAATTTTCGATAGGTTGTATCAATCCTTAACGCTATTTTATCTATTTTTTCGGGTCGGTTTTACTTTTTACCAGAAAGAGTTTTCCAAATTACAAATTGTTATTTAAGGGGTCTTTTTTATACACTTTGACAGAAGGTATTTCCTGATAACCCCCATAAATCCCCATCTCAGTTTACACATTGTAAGCAGCCTATCTCATTACCCCTCAGGAGCACCACCACTTTTTTGAACCCATTTACAAACTTTTTCGCCCTTTTTCTAGCGTATGTACTTTTTATTTTGTACTTTTGCAGAGAAATATATATAATATAAGGTACGCGAATGAAAAAATATACAATAAAGGCACCTAGCCAAATGAATGCAAGTATCAACTTGCCAGCATCTAAGAGTATCAGCAACCGAGCCCTCGTCATCAGTGCGATGGCTGGAAGCAGCATACAACCTAGCAACTTGAGCGACTGCGATGACACCGAGGTTATCATCGCCGCCCTCAAGGATATGCCTGATGTCATCAACATCAAGGCAGCAGGCACCGCCATGCGATTCATGACAGCTTATCTCGCCTCTACACCGGGCGAACATACCATCACGGGTACTGAGCGCATGCAGAATCGCCCTATCCGCATCCTCGTAGATGCCCTGCGCTATCTGGGTGCAGACATCTCCTACGAAAAGAACGAAGGCTATCCGCCTCTCCACATCAAAGGCAAGTCTTTGGAAGGCGGTCACCTGGAGGTAGTAGGCAATATCAGCTCGCAATATATCTCTGCACTCCTGATGATAGGTCCGATGCTGAAGAATGGACTGGAATTGAAGCTCACTGGCGAAATTGCCTCACGCCCTTACATCGACCTCACCCTCTGGACCATGAAGGAATATGGAGCAGATGCAGAATGGACGGATATGGACACCATCACCGTGAAGCCGCAGCCATACAAGGCGACTCCTTACATGATTGAGAACGATTGGAGTGCCTCGTCTTACTGGTACGAGATGATGGCCCTGAATGCCAACATCGACTCTTCTATCCAACTGGAAGGCTTGATGGACAGTTCAAAGCAGGGTGATTCTGTGGTGAAATACATCTTCAGTCTGCTGGGTGTGAAGAGCGAATTTGAGAATCGCGACACCATCACGAATGTAATGCTGAAGACAAACCGCTGTCTTCTCCCTAAGTTTGAATACGATTTCACGGGTTCCCCAGACCTGGCTCAAACCATCGTAGTAGCATGCTGTGCGCTCGGCGTAAAGTTCAAGTTCACGGGTCTTGCCAGTCTGAAAATCAAGGAAACCGACCGTATCGAGGCTCTCAAGACCGAGTTGAAGAAGGTGGGCTACATCATCCACGATGAGAACGACAATACCCTCTATTGGGATGGCGAGACCTGCGAAGCAAGCTTTGCCCCCATCGACACCTACGAGGATCATCGCATGGCAATGGCTTTCGCCCCACTCGCCTTCAAGTTCCCTCAGATAGAGATCAACAACCCGGAAGTAGTGAGCAAGTCGTACCCACACTATTGGGAAGACCTCAGGAAAGTAGGATTTGAGATAGTTGAAAGTTAATAGTTGATAGTTAATAGTTTATGCTATATTTAGTTTTAGCCCTGGTGGTTCTGGGCCTGATAAGCGCCATATTCGGTATCGTCTCTCATCGCAAGGGAGAGGACGAGGAACCTTTGCAGGAAGGCGTATCGTGCAACACTTGCAATGGAGAGAACTCCAAGTGCGAGCAAGACTGCATGATGGAGGCAGCCACCAAGGAAATAGAATATTACGATGACGAAGACCTCGACCGGTTTGCAGGACGAGAGGCTGACGACTATACCGACGAGGAAGTGGAAGAATTCTCGGAAGTGCTCTACACCATGCAGCCCGATGAGGTGGCAGGCTGGAACAGAAGTCTGATTCTGCGAGGCATCAACCTGCCTAACCAGCTGAAGGATGAAGTCATCAACTTTTTAAATAGCTAGGAGTCATATATGGACATATTGCAATATACATTTTTCCAGAACGCACTGATAGGCGCCTTCTTGGCAAGCATCCTGTGCGGATTCATCGGAACCTACATCGTTACCCGCCGTCTGGTCTTCATCAGCGGCGGCATCACCCATGCCTCTTTCGGAGGCATCGGCATCGGTGTGTTCTCGGGCATCAACCCCATCCTCTCCGCCATGGTATTCGCCATTCTCAGTGCCTTTGGCGTACAATGGATTTCGCATAAGAAAGATGTGCGCAAAGACTCCGCCATCGCCATGTTCTGGACCTTGGGCATGAGCGTGGGCATCATCTGCTGCTTCCTCACCCCGGGATTCATGCCCGACCTTCCCTCCTTCCTCTTCGGCAGCATCCTCGCCATCGACAGCGCAGACCTCTGGTTGCTGGGCATCCTCACCGTGGTGGTGGCACTGCTCTTCACCTTCCTCCTGCGCCCCATCCAGAACATCGCATTCGACAGTACCTTTGCCCGGTCACAGCATCTGCCGGTCACCCTCATCGAATATCTGATGATGACGCTCATCGCCATGACCATTGTTGCCACCCTCAAGATGGTGGGCATCGTACTCGCCATCAGTCTGCTCACCATCCCGCAGATGACCGCCAACCTCTTCACCTACAACTACAGGCAGATGATCTGGGCAAGCATCATCCTGGGATGGATAGACTGCATCGTGGGCCTCTACGCCAGCTACATGCTCAATGTGCCGTCGGGAGCCACCATCATCTTCGTAAGCATCATCATCTTTGCCATCGCAAAATTGTGGAAAGGAATCCAGAAAAAATGAAACAGCATCAGCACCCTACAAGAAACCTGGCATACGCCATCGTGCTCATCATCATCTCGATGAGTACCATCGGATGTTCTACGCAGAAGAATACGGCGCAGAGCAGATGGTGGCATGCCTTCAACGCCCGATACAATACCTATTATAATGGTACACTCGCCTATATTGATGCCTCGCTGGAGAAAGAAGCAGGCAACAAGGACAACTATACCGAGCAGATTCCACTCTACACCGTTACCAACAAGAGTAGCCGTGAAATAGGTAAGAGTAACTACGACCGTGCCATCGAAAAATGCGAGAAAGCCATTCACCAGCACAGTATCAAGAGCCGACCTGAATGGACAAAAAGCAGAAAGAAGACCGAAAAGGATATTGAATGGCTCAGCCGCCGTGAGTACAACCCCTTTCTGTGGAAAGCCTGGATGCTGATGGGTAGATCGCAGTTCTTCAAGGGCGACTTCAATTCGGCAGCCACCACCTTCGCCTACATGAGCCGCCTCTACGCCACCCAACCTGCCATCTACGGCAAGGCTCGTGCCTGGCTGGCTAAATGCTACATAGAACAGGACTGGATGTATGATGCAGAAGATGTAATCCGCAACATCAGGCGCGATTCCATCCACTGGAGTGCCCAGAAGGAATGGGATTACACCCTTGCCGACTACCATATCCGCAAGGGCGAAGCGGCACAGGCGATTCCTTATCTCAGGAAAGTAATCAAGCACGAGATGCGCCGCAAGCAGAAGGCACGCGAATGGTACCTGATGGGACAGCTGCAGGCTTCCATCGGCAACAAGCAGGAAGCCTACAAGGCTTTCAAGCACGTGGTGCGCCTCAATCCTCCTTACGAACTGGAGTTCAACGCCCGCATCTCGATGACCGAGGTGATGGCGGCAAACAACAGCAGAAAGATGATAGGCAAGCTGAAGCGCATGGCGGCATCCGACAACAACCAGGAATATCTCGATCAGATATACTATGCCATCGGTAATATCTACCTGGCTCAGAAAGACACCCTGCAGGCCATCGGAGCCTACGAGAAAGGCGTTGCCAAAGCCACCAGAAGCGGCATAGAGAAAGGTGTGCTCCTCCTGCATTTGGGTGATATCTACTGGATTAGAGAGAAATTCTCCGATGCCCAACGCTGCTATGGAGAAGCCATCGGCTTGCTCGACAAGGAGCGCAAGGACTACGAACAGCTCTCCAACCGCTCCAAGGTGCTCGACGAACTGGTACCCTTTACCGATGCCGTAGCCCTGCAGGACTCCCTCCAGGCATTGGCGAAGATGGACGAGAAAGACCGCAACGCTGCCATCGACCGCGTGATTACCGCCCTGAAGAAGAAAGAAAAGGAAGAACGCAAGAAACAGGCTGAGCAGGAAGCCGCCAATAACCAACAGGGAGGAAACGGAGGCAACTTTGCCAACAATGCCAACAAGAAGAACAACGCCGCCAACAATGCCATGAACGGTATGAACGGCATGGATAAAGGAAAATGGTATTTCTATTCTCCTGTTGCCGTAACCCAGGGTAAGGCGCAGTTCCAGAAACTCTGGGGAAAGCGAGAGAATGTAGACAACTGGCAGCGAGTCAACAAAACCGTGGTTGCTTTAGCGCAAGGTGCCGAGGAGATGACCGACGAGATGAGAGATTCGCTCGCCAACGTAGCCGCCCAGGAAGATTCGCTCAAGCAGATTACCGACAGTGCCGTAAACGACCCGCACAAACGGGAGTACTACATGGCGCAGATTCCATTCACCCCGGAACAGCTGGCAGAAAGCAACCAGCTGCTGGAAGACGGACTCTACCATTCGGGCATCATCTTCAAGGACAAGCTCGACAACCTGCCACTCAGCGAGAAGGCGCTGCGCCGACTGACTGACCACTATCCGGAGTATGAGCACATGGATGATGTATACTATCATCTCTACCTGCTCTATTCCAGAAAGAAGCAGCCGGATGTGGCAAGTACCTACGTGGAGGAACTGAAGAAGGACTACCCTGAAAGCCAGTGGACCATCCTTCTTTCCGATCCATATTATATGGAGAATGCCAAGATAGGCGTTCATCTGGAAGACTCCATCTATACCCTCACCTACCAGGCATTCAAGGAGGGTAAATACGAGGTAGTGAAGGAGAATGCCGCCGTATCAGAGAAGCGGTTCCCTACGGGCGAAAACCGTGACAAGTTCCTCTTCATCAGCGGTATGACCCAGCTCAACGAAGGCAACGTAGATTCATGTATGACCATCATGAACACCGTGGTGGAGAAATATCCTAACAGCCGACTCAGCGAGATGGCGGGTATGATAGTGAATGGTGTCAACGCCGGCAAGCGACTCTACGGAGGCAAGTTCGACCTGAGCAATGTATGGTCGATGAGAAGCGACGTTATCAACAACAACGATTCTACCCAGCACAAGGGCTTTAGCGACGAACGCAACGACAACTTCGTGTTCCTCCTAGCCTATGTTCCTGATTCCGTAAACGAGAACCAGCTGCTCTTCGAGGTGGCGAAATACAACTTCACCTCGTATATGGCACGTAACTTCGATCTCAATATCGAGGATATCCAAGGTCTGCATCGCCTGAAGGTAAGCGGTTTCCGCAACTACGACGAGGCTCGCCAATACGCCAACGAAGTGTATAAGCAGACAGGCATCACCCGTCTGCTGAACAAGGCAAGAGCCTTTGTCATCAGCGAGCCAAATCTGGAGCTTCTGGGCACCAAACTGTCTTACGACGATTACGACAAGTTCTACGCCAAGCACTTCGCCCCATTGAAGATCAGCCAGCTCCGCCTGCTCATCGAGCCAGCAGAAATAGCTGTGGATAAAGATCAGAAAGAGGAAATTTCCGGCAAGGATGCAGAAACAGGCGATCATCCGCTTGATGAATTGGAACCAAAAGAAGATCTGATTCTCGGTCCTGTAAATCAGAACACAGAGCAGCAGAAGACTCAGGAAGAGGAAATCACGCTGCCGGTTAACAAGGAAGAGCAGAATACCCAGGAAGAAGAATTCACTCTTCCTGTAACCAAGGAAGAGCAGAAGACTCAGGAAGATGACGATACCTTCGAAATTCAGCCTCAGCAGAAAGAGGAGAAGACCGAAGATACCGGCATCGACTTCGAGGAGAAGAAGCCTGAAGATTCCGGACTGGAAGACGAATACTTCGAACTCGACGGATTCTAGAGGAAAACTAAAAAAGAGAGAGGGTGTGTCTTTAAACCATGACGCACCCTCTCTCTTTTTCTACTTATTATAGTACTGACGTATTGTAAGTATATAATTCAAATTTCACAACGAACAGAAGAACGTTACCAGAAACGGAACGGAGAAATCTACGCAGAAACCATGGAAGATGGAAACGATGATGAAACGCTCGCCCGAACAGCGGGTGATAATCGGCAACGTGGTATCCATCGTCGTGGCTCCTCCCACACTGATTGGTGCCAACTTGCCGAAATACTTTACCAGCAGAGGCGCACAGAGCAGGGTGAGAATCTCTCGGCAGATATTTGCCAGCAAGGCTATCGTACCCAACTCCGGTCCACGATATTGCGTGATGAAGATACTCGACAACGAGTAATATCCGAATCCCGAACCTATCGCCAGACAATCCATCAGCTGGCGATGACCCAACAGCAGGGAAGCTGCAGCGCATCCGGCAAGGGTGCCCAGGATTGTCATCACCGGCAACATCATCAATCGGGGATTCACCTTCCTGAAACTCTTCAACACCGAAGTATCACATCCGATGCTGATTCCCACACAGAACATCAGGCAGCAAAGTGCATCATAGCTCACGTCGCCATCCAGCAACCCGGCTGGAACCACATCGCAAACACCCACGATGATGCCCAGCACAAAGAAGCCCACGATAATCAAGCTACCCTTCATCCCTCGCCTCCTTTCTGCAAATCATCCCGCAAGACATCCCCAGACTTATCCTTCACTACTGCCTTCGCTCCTCTACTACTCACGTATCTCCACAAAGCCCAGGCAAAGAGCACACTTCCGGCACTGCCGCCAAACGTCAGGATGACAGCCTCCAGTCCCAAGGTCTGAAGTCCGTTGATGATACGGGGATTCGCTCCCACCTCGATACCGAGCAGGAACAGGAGTACCCAGATAAGTGCCGTGATGATACGGCCGATGAAACTCATTTTCTTATTGCGAAGCAGATATCCCGTACCTATTCCGCACAACATAATCATTACAATCTTGAGCATTGCTTCCTTATTATCTTCTTTTCTTCTTTAATTAATCATACAGGATTCATTAATCATACAGGGCATTGTTCATATCACCCTTGAATAATAATAACGCATTCCCAGCCTTTATCGTATATTCAAGGGCAAAGATTCCTTAAAAAAACTTACGTTATCAAGTCCTGAACTTAAAAACAAAAAACACTTAACATTCTTTACGACAAGATTCTTCCTGCATTCAAGAATTCTTTGTAATTTAGCACCCCGAAAAAATATAAGGAGAAAAAAGTATGAGCAACGGATTATTATTATGGGTGGATGATGAGATTGAACTACTCAAGGCTCACATCATTTTCCTGGAGAAAAAGGGATACGAGGTGGTTACCGTGAGCAACGGTGCAGATGCCATCGACCAATGCAGACAGCAGACCTTCGACCTCATCCTCCTCGACGAGATGATGCCCGGATTGAGCGGACTGGAGACCTTGCAGCAGATCAAGGACATTCAGCCTGCCACTCCCGTAGTGATGTGCACCAAAAGCGAGGAGGAGAACATCATGGACCAAGCCATCGGGTCCAAGATAGCCGACTATCTGATCAAGCCCGTCAACCCCAGCCAGATATTACTGTCGCTCAAAAAGAATATCCACCGCAAGGACATCGTGACCGAGGTGACGCAGAGCGGATACCAGCAGGTCTATCAGCAGATAGCCATGCAGATGATGGATTGCCGCAACTGCCAGGACTGGATGGAGGTATACAAGAGACTGGTGAAATGGGAACTGGAACTGAGCGATACCGACAGCAGCATGACCGAGATGCTCTCTATGCAGAAGGAGGAGGCCAACATAGGCTTTGCCAAATACATAGCCAAGAACTATCTGAACTGGGTAGACCCGAAGAATATGGGCAAGCCCGTGGATGACAGACCGGTGATGAGTCCTGACATCTTCAAGACCAAGATCTTCCCGATGCTCGACAAGGGAGAAAAGGTGTTCCTCATCGTCATCGACAACTTCCGCTACGACCAGTGGAAGATGCTCGCCATGGACATCGGCGACAGTTTCGAGATTGAGGAGGATATGTATATGAGCATCCTGCCTACCGCTACGCAATATGCCCGAAACGCCATCTTCAGCGGACTGATGCCGAACAAGATAGCGGAAATGTTTCCGGAGCTCTGGGTGGATGAGGACGAGGAGGAAGGCAAGAACCTAAACGAGAAGCCGCTGATTCAAACCCAGATAGACAGGTTCAGAAAGAAATACAGTTTCAGCTATCACAAGGTGAACGACTCGGTGGGTGCCGACAAGTTCATGGAGCGTTACAACGAATGCAAGGACAACGACCTGAACGTGCTCGTAATCAACTTCATCGACATGCTCTCGCATGCCCGAACGGAATCGAAGATGGTGCGTGAACTTGCCAACAACGAGAGTGCCTACCGCAGTATTACGCAGAGCTGGCTGCGCCACTCGGTGCTTGCCGAGCTGTTCAAGCGACTGGCGCAGAGCGACTTCAAGGTGGTTATCACCACCGACCACGGCAGTATCCGTGCATCGAAGCCTATCAAGATTATCGGCGACCGCAACACGAATACCAACCTGCGCTATAAACTGGGTAAGAACCTGGCTTACAACGCCAAGGAGGTATTTACCATCAAGGAGCCGCACAAGGCCCAGCTACCTGCGCCCAACCTGAGCACTGCGTATGTATTCGCCTACGGTGATGCCTTCTTCGCCTATCCGAACAATTACAACTATTACGTATCCTACTACAAGGATACCTTCCAGCATGGTGGCATCTCGATGGAGGAAATGCTCATTCCGCTCATCACGCTGACACCGAGAAAGAGAAACTAGTGATAGTTGATAGTTTATAGTAATCATAAAGTTCAAAGTAAAAATATGAAGATTAAGATTGATTCATTAGACAACATCCATGTAGCAGCCAAGGAATTCCTTGAGAACATGGGCGACGGCAAGGTCTTTGCCTTCTATGGCAAGATGGGTGCCGGAAAGACGACATTTGTGAAAGCAATTTGCGAGGAACTGGGCGTGGAAGACGTGATTACATCGCCAACCTTCGCGCTTGTCAACGAATATACAGCTGGCAATGGCGACCCTATCTACCACTTCGATTTCTACCGCATCAAGAAGATTGACGAGGTATACGATATGGGTTACGAGGATTACTTCTATGGCGGCAACCTCTGCTTCCTGGAGTGGCCTGAACTCATAGAAGACCTGTTGCCAGAGGATTGCACCAAGGTGACAATCACCGTGGAGGAAGATGGTTCCAGAAGCGTGGAATTCTAAAAAGAGAAATAATAAAGAGAAATGAAAATGGATTGATTCCCATTCTTCATTTCTCTTTTTTCTTATTTTATCAAAAGAGACGCATGTCTTACAAAAGAGACTCAAACTTCTCCTTGAGAGTTGACTTGTTAGCTGCACCAACAAACTTGTCAACCAACTGACCACCCTTGAAGAACAGGATGGTAGGGATGTTGCGAACGCCAAACTCCATAGCGATGTCGTCGTTCTCCTCTACATCACACTTTCCAACTACCAACTTGCCGTCAAACTCCTCTGCCAACTCAGACACGATAGGAGCAATCTGGCGACAAGGACCACACCAGGTAGCCCACAAATCTACTACCAATGGCAACTCGCCATTCTTGTAACTCTCGAAATTCTCGGTTGTAATTGTTACTTCCATTTTTACACCTTTTTATATATTAATACTAATTGATTTGATAACTCATCTTCGGATGATCGTTGACAAACTGAATCAGTTCTCTGCTCACACCCACGGTCCGCTCCTGTGCACGCATCAGGATATTGCTATTGCTTTCGGGGTCATGAATCTGCAGGAAGAGCTGTGCCTTGCCTTCATCATTCTCTATCACCGACTTCAGGTCGTTCACAAAGGCTTCGTTCACCTCCGTGCTATCCACAACAATGGTAAAACGCTCCAGGCGATTCTCCTTCACGGTCTGCAGATACTCCACGGTACTCAGTTTGAAGTCCAGATAGTTAGCATTGCCATAGCGTGCCACGCATTTTGCCGTGCAGTAGATGGTACTTCCTTCCATCATGATGCCTCGCCATGCACCCCAATCCTCGCCAAAGAGCGCCAACTCGCCCGAGCCCTCGAAATCCTCAATGGTAACGAAGCCGCATGGCTTGCCCGTCTTGGTGAACTTTGACTTTACCTCGGTGATGATGCCGCCGAATACCACATCTTCCTTCTTGGATAGTGCTACCTTATCCCTCAACTCACTGCAATGGGTGTTGCACATGTTATGAAGGATAATCTCGTATTCGTCGAGAGGATGCGCCGAGAGATAGATGCCCACCAGCTCACGCTCCTTGTTCAACCTTTCGATGGTGCTCCAGGATTCAGCCTCAGGAATAGGCGGAGTAGCAATCTCTACGGCTTCCGCACCTCCAAAGAGTGAGGTGGCTGCCTCGCGCTGTTCCTGCTGATAAAGCTGACCATAGCGCACCAGGGTATCGAGGAAGGTATCACCCTTGCTGTTCTTGCCGAAGAACTGCTCGCGACGGATGCCGAAACTGTCGAAACCACCACTCAATGCCAAGGTCTCGAATGCCTTGCGGTTGACACAGGAGAAATCCACTCGCTCGGCAAAATCGAAGATTGTCTTATAAGGTCCGTTCTTCAGACGCTCAGCAACGATGGCATCGGCAGCAGGTGCTCCCATACCCTTGATGGCAGAAAGACCGAAACGGATTTCGCCATGCTCGTTCACACCGAAGGCTCGGTAACTCTCGTTCACATCAGGTCCCAAGGTCTTGATGCCCATCGACTGGCACTCCTCCATCAGTTTGGTGATTTCGGTAATCTGTGCAAAGCGTCGGGTCATCAGCGCCGCCATATACTCGGCTGGATAGTGCGCCTTGAGATAGGCTGTCTGATAGGCTACCCACGAATAGCAGGTGGCGTGCGACTTGTTGAAGGCGTAGGAAGCAAACTTCTCCCAGTCGCCCCAAATCTTCTCCAGCACGGCTGGGTCGTGCCCGTTCTCCGTACCCTGCTTGATGAACTTAGGCTTCATCGCATCTACGATGGCCTTCTTTTTCTTACCCATCGCCTTACGCAGAGCATCCGACTCACCTCGGGTGAAGTTAGCCAACTGTCGGGAGAGGAGCATCACCTGCTCCTGGTATACCGTGATGCCGTAGGTATCCTTCAGATATTTCTCCATGCATGGGATATCATACTGGATAGGTTCCTGACCGTTCTTACGGGCGATGAACGATGGGATGTAATCCATAGGCCCCGGACGATAGAGGGCATTCATGGCGATGAGGTCTTCGAACACGGTAGGCTTCAGTTCGCGGAGATACTTCTGCATACCCGGCGACTCAAACTGGAAGGTACCGATGGTCTGTCCCTTCTGATAGAGCTGATAGGTGAGTTCATCGTCGATAGGAATGGTATCCAGGTCTACGATGTCGCCCGTGGTCTGCTTGATAACCTTGCATGCCTCCTTCATCTCCGAGAGGGTCTTCAAGCCCAGGAAGTCCATCTTGATCAAACCCGTAGATTCAATCACGTGGCCGTCGTATTGCGTCACCGCCGTCTTCAATCCCGGGAAATCAGGGTCATCGGCAGTGGAAACAGGTACCCAGTTGCTGATAGGGTCTCTACAGATGATGAATCCGCAGGCATGGATACCCGTGCCTCGGATGGTTCCCTCCAGCATCTTGGCATATTTGATGGTATTGCTCTCGCGAGGGTCGCTGGAGTACTCAGCCTCCTTCAACTCCGGCGTATACTTGATGGCATTGGGAAGATTCATCTTCGCACCGTCTGGCAATCTGTCGGGTATCGCCTTGCACAGCGCATTCGCCTTGTCCAAAGGCAACTTCTCCACGCGGGCTACGTCCTTGATGGAGTTCTTGGTGGCCATCGAACCGTATGTGATGATATGGGCACAGTTCTCATGACCATATTTATCCATCACCCATCTCAACACCTTACCTCGACCATCATCATCGAAGTCGGTATCAATATCCGGAAGGTTCACACGGTCTGGGTTCAGGAAACGCTCAAACAGCAGGTCATACTTCAGCGGGTCTATCTTGGTAATTCCCAGACAGTACGCCACTACGGAACCTGCCGCAGAACCACGTCCCGGACCTACCATCACGCCCAGTTCTTCGCGAGCCGCCTTGATGAAGTCTGACACGATGAGGAAGTAGCCCGGGAAACCCATGGTCTTCATGACATGGAGCTCGAAGTTGACGTGCTCATCCACGTTCGCCGGCAGCGGGTCACCATAAAGCTTTTTGGCTCCCTCGTAGGCAAGATGGCGCAGATATTCTGCCTCAAACTTGATTCGGTATATCTTGTCGTAACCGCCCAATCGGTCGATTACCTTCTGTCCTTCCTCAGGTGGCAGCTGATTCTCTCCATTCTCATCACTGGTAAACTCCTTGTAGAGGTCCTGCTCCGACACGCGCTGGCGCAACTGTTCCTCCGTGCCGAAGCTTTCAGGAATGGGGAAGAACGGCATGATAGGTCCATGGTCGATGCTATAGATTTCTACCTTATCTAATACTTCGAGGGTATTGGACAATGCCTCGGGGATATCAGAGAACACATCGTTCATTTCCTGACGGGTCTTGAACCACTCCTGCTTGGAATAGCGCATACGGTTAGGATCGTCCAGGTCCTTGCCGGTAGCAATGCAGAGCAGGTGGTCGTGCGCCTCGGCAGTCTCCTTATCCTCAAAGTGGCAGTCGTTGGTGCAGACGAGCTTGATGCCGTATTCCTTGGCAAACTCGATGAGCACCTTGTTCGCCTTCTGCTGCAATTCGTAAGCCTCACGGTTGGCAAGCAGACTCGGGTCATCTGGCACCTTATGGCGTTGCAGCTCCAGGTAATAGTCATCGCCAAAGAGATTGTGATACCATTCGCAGGCTTCACGTGCCCCGGCGATGTCGCCCTTCAGAATCTTGGCAGGCACCTCGCCAGCAATACATGCCGAGCAGACAATCAGGTCCTCATGATACTTTTCCAAGTCGGCACGGTCGGTTCGAGGGCGCATGTAGTAACCATCCACCCACGAATTACTCACCAGTCTGATTAGGTTCTTGTATCCGTTATAGTTCTTGGCGAGCACGATGAGGTGGTAACCACTCATATCGCCCTTGTCCTTCTCACGGTCGCCCTTGGTTCTTCTAGCCACATACATCTCACAACCGATGATAGGCTTGAAGGGTTCCAGTCCTTCCTTCTTTCGGTCTTTGTTGACTTTTCCACAATAGTCAACGAGTTCCTTGATGCCGAACATCACACCATGATCGGTTACAGCCATACCCTTCATTCCATCCTTGATAGCCTTGTCAACAAGATGCGGAATCTTGGATTGACCATCGAGGATGGAATACTGTGTATGGACGTGTAAATGTACAAAATCTTCCATTTTCTGCCTTAAATTTCCTATTTTGACAACAAAGTTACTGCTAAAAGTTGATATTGCCAAAAGAAATGGGAGAAAAATTTGCAAAAGTGATAAAAATGCCGTACCTTTGCACCGATATAAACATAAACCTATCTCATGGGACAGAAAATAAAGAAATTAAAAAAGATAAGATTGCACCGCGAGGGCACCGACCAGCTGGTGTTCGGCGGCATTGCATTAGTAGCCATTGCAGCCATTTTATGGTATGCCTTCGACAGCAAGATTCCCTTCTGGGCATTCCTTGTTGTCTTCGGTGTGGTATATGGCATCGTACTCAATTTCTACCGCTGCCCTATTCGCTACCTGAACGTAGAGGATACTGAGAAGCTCGTAGTGGCTCCTGCAGACGGTAAGATTGTGGTAATAGAAGAAGTAGATAATGCGCCTTACTTCAACGATAAGCGCCTGATGATTTCCATCTTCATGAGCCTGTGGAATGTTCATGCCAACTGGTTCCCGGTGGATGGAAAGGTGAAATTCGTGAAGCACGAAGACGGTAAGTTCATGAAGGCCTGGCTGCCAAAGGCCAGCGAGGAGAACGAGCATGCCGACATCATGATCACTACCCCTAAGGGTGTGGATGTATTGTGCCGACAGATTGCTGGTGCCGTTGCCCGACGCATCGTTACCTACGCCAAGGAAGGCGAGGAGTGCTACATCGACGAGCACCTGGGCTTCATCAAGCTGGGTTCCCGAGTAGATGTGTATCTGCCTATCGGCACGGAAGTGTGCGTAAAGATGGGACAGGCTACCATAGGTGACCAGACAATTATAGCAAAATTGAAATAAAAAATGAGTATTAAGAAGCATATTCCAAACACGATTACATGCTGCAACCTCATCTCTGGCTGCATCGCTACATCGTTTGCCTTCGGCGGTAATCCCGAAATGGCTTTGTTGTGGATTATCATCGGAGCAGTTTTCGACTTTTTCGATGGCATGAGCGCTCGCTTGCTGCATGTTTCATCGCCTATAGGCAAGGAGCTCGACTCGCTTGCCGACGATGTTACCTTTGGTGTAGCTCCAGCCACCATCGTATTCTCTCAGCTCTTCGTCATGGAGTATCCTGAGTTTCTGGAGCCATTGCGCCCATGGTTGCCTTATGCAGCCTTCATCATCGCCGCTTTCTCGGCACTGAGATTGGCAAAGTTCAACCTGGATGAGCGTCAGACCACCTCTTTCATCGGTGTGCCTACGCCTGCCAACGCCCTGTTCTGGGGTTCGCTGGTAGTGAGCAGTCCTAGCTGGATTACCAGCCAGAGCTGGTCGGTATTCCTCATCCTGGCAATGATTCTCGCCACCAGTTTCCTGCTGGTATGCGAATTGCCGCTGTTTGCGCTGAAGTTCAAGCAGTGGTCGTTTAAGGGCAACGAGGTGAAGTATGGTTTCGTAGGCTTTGCCGTGGCAGTTCTTGCCTTGTCGGTAGCTGCCGAAGGCATCAGAGGCTTCCTGGAAGGCTGGTGGATTATCATCCTGATGTATGTCCTCCTCTCTTGGTTATTGTATATGAGAAATAAATAAAGGCTTATGTCTATAAGCTGAAAAAAGGCTTGCTTCCTGAAACGGAGCAAGCCTTTATTTTTTAATATCCTATCAATAGAATTGACTATATCCTATTAGTTCTACTGATTTTTTGTTTAATTATGAACGAGGGTACCAATCTCCTCGCCATCCATCACCTTCTTCAGGTTGCCTACGATATCCATATTGAATACGTAGATAGGGAGGTTGTTCTCCTTACACATGGTGGTGGCTGTGAGATCCATTACCTTCAAGCCCTTGGTATAAATCTCATCGTAAGTGATGTCGCTGAACTTGGTAGCAGTAGGATCCTTCTCTGGGTCGGCTGTATAGATACCATCCACACGGGTACCCTTGAGCATCACGTCTGCCTCGATTTCGATGCCACGGAGCGAAGAACCAGTATCTGTGGTGAAGTATGGACTGCCTGTACCGGCAGAGAAGATACAGATATAGCCATCTTCCATTGCCTCGATAGCCTTCCACTTGGTATAGAACTCACCGATAGGTTCCATGCGGATAGCTGTGAGCACCTTGTTCTTAACGCCCAATGCACCGAGTGCGCTGCTCAAGGCGAGGGAGTTGATAACGGTGGCACACATACCCATCTGGTCGCCCTTCACACGGTCGAAACCCTTCTGGCTTCCGCTCAGACCACGGAAGATGTTACCACCGCCGATGACGATACCAATCTGTACGCCCATCTCGTGAACTTCCTTAATCTGCTTTGCATAATCACTCAAGCGCTCAGGATCGATGCCGAAGCTCTGCTTGCCCATCAAGCTCTCGCCGCTCAACTTCAAAAGAATTCTTTTAAACTTTGCCATAATTTATTATAATTTACAATTTATACTTAATTTCTCCGAAGGCATACGAACGGATCATTCCCTTCTTGTCGTGAAGGATGAGATGGCCGTCATCCTCCACCTCTACGAAGGCACCCTCGAACTCTCCATCGGCATCCTCATAGCGATGGAAGCCCTTGCGACGGTAGAGCGAGAGATGATAGATGCCCGAAACATCCATGTAGTCGGCACGGCGAAGCAGTTCATAATACTTCTTGAATGCCTCGATAATCTTCTGGAGCACTTCATCCCTATCCACCTCATGACCCAGAATCTGAGCCAGGGATACCGGATTAGGCGCATCGCTGTGGAATTCCATCTGATTGATGTTGACTCCGATACCGAAGATGCAGCGCTTGATGCCCTTGGAGTCGATGGAAGTCTCTATCAGTGTACCACTGATTTTCTTGTCGTTCCAATACACATCGTTCGGCCATTTCAGTGTGATGCCGTCGGTATAGGTATCCAGCGCATCCTTCACGGCAAGGGCTCCTGCCTCTGAAAGCAGGAACTGCTGGCGCACAGGCACCCAGGTAGGAGTCATCAGCATACTGAACAGGAGGTTCTTGCCCGGTTCACTCTCCCAGGTATGGGAACCCTGTCCCCTACCAGCCGTCTGATAATCGGTCACTGCAACGATAATCGTATCATCATCGCAGTTTTTCATTCCCTTCAGGAAGGTATTCGTGGAATCCACTTCCTGCATTCGTATCATCTTTGTTTCCATTTTCACATTAATAAATAATAATAGGTACTTGCCGGCAGAACGGAGTAAAGTATCAGCATCGGAGTTAAAGTATCAGCATGGGATTGAAGGCATCCTTCAGATGCTGCAGACTCTTCACCTGATGAGCGCACCCCACGATGGAGATGACATCAAAGCGCAGCTCTTTGTCCACCTGGCATTCCTTGACATAAGCATTGGCAGCTATGGCAAGATTCCTCATCTTGCCCCGGGTAACAGCCTCTTCTGGCTGCTGGTATTCCTCGCCGGTGCGGGTCTTCACCTCCACAACCACCAGCGTGTTGCCATCGGGAGTATAGGCAAGAATGTCGAGGTCGCGCCGCCCCATCTTCCAGTCACGGTCGATAATCACATAGCCCTGGTCTTCCAGATAAAGCACCGCTTCATCTTCTCCCCATTTTCCCAATTCATTATGCTCTGCCATCGGTTATTTTTCTTAAGTTTAGCCCCTGGCGACATCATTTTCCGCCCAAAAGGCACTATTACCATGCAAAAATAACACTTTTCTTTCACCCATCAAAGTTTTTTATGTATTTTTGCACAAAAAAGGAAAAGAGAAATCATAAAGAATAGAAATATGGTAGACAATCAGAAGAAAGACGAAGAATTCATGCGCCGTGCCCTGCTGGAGGCACAGGCAGCATTCGATGAAGACGAGATTCCCGTGGGAGCCGTCATCGTATGTAAGGACAGGATTATCTCGCGTGCCCACAACCTCACGGAGATGCTCACCGATGTAACCGCCCATGCCGAAATGCAGGCTATCACCTCGGGTGCCAACATGCTGGGCGGAAAGTACCTGAAGGATTGCACGCTCTATGTCACCGTGGAACCTTGCGTGATGTGTGCCGGAGCCTTGGGATGGGCACAGATAAGCCGGGTAGTTTATGGTGCCAGCGACGAGAAGCGGGGGTATACAAAATATGCGCCCGATGCACTGCATCCTAAGACGACAGTTACATCGGGCGTATTGGAAGATGAGTGCCGCGCACTCATGCAGGATTTCTTTCAGAGAAAGAGATAATTCATCTCTTCAAAAGAGTTCATTCATCTCTTAAAAAGAGTTCACTACTTCACGAGTACAACAAGATACTTGCTGGTGCTCCAGAAGATCTGAGGGTTGGTGATGCGAAGAGTATACTGCTTGTTAGCATCACGAACCAATGTATAGGTGCTTGATGGATGAGTGGTGAGCACCTTGACATTCTTAGAGTAGAGCTTGATCTCAGAGAGGTCGCGTATATCTATCTTGGTGAAGTAATTCTTGTTGAAATTACCGGTCATCACCTTGTTACCCTCCAGGATATGCTGGTTTTTCAGCTCCTTCTTGGTGCCGAACACATACCATGCAGTGTTGATCTGCTTGTCCTGAGCATTGATCACCTCGCTCTTCTTGCTGCTTTCGCTAGCCAGGCGATTTGACTTGGTGTTCAGGTTATTGATAGTCTCATCGAGCGCAGCGATGTGGATATCCTTGCTGTCCAATTCCTCACGGAGAGCCTGAAGCTGCTTCTCCTTTTCCTCCAACTGCTTAGTGAGGTTGGCGATAGTCTTCTGGAGCTGCTCCGACTTGATAGAGCTGTTAGCCATCTGCTTCTGCAACTTGGCAATCAGCTCCTTGTTCTGCTTCATGCGTGTAGCGATGAACTGTACATCCTCCGTGAGCTTCTGCTTTTTGCTAGCGCCCTCACCATTCTTCAGAAGGGTAACGCGATTCTCGGCCTCATTAATCTGGTTGAGACCATCCTCAATCTCGTTGATAGTACCCATCAAGTCGTTCAACTCGCTGTCTTTCTGAGCAATGATACTGTTGAGAGAATCATTCTGAGCAGCACCAATACCTGCGGTAGTCTTACCATCCTTACAACCAGTTAATACCAAGGCTGCGAGGCATGCCATCATTAATAGCTTTTTCATAATCTTTACCTTTTATTAATTTATGATTAATAATAACATAACGAAGAAAAGAGCAGAAAATTTTATTCTTCTCTGTTTTTTCTGTTTTTTCTTTCTTCGCGTCGCTTTTCTTTCAATTCTTCTTTCAGTTGCTTCGGGTCCTTGCCAGCCAGGACGATAACGAACTCGCCCCTAGGCTCAGTCTCCTCGAAATGCGCAATCACTTCGGCAAGCGTTCCGCGAACACTCTCCTCGTGCAGCTTCGAGATTTCCCTACAGCAGCTCACCTGACGGTCTTCGCCGAACACTTCGGCAAACTGCTGCAGCGTTTTCACCACCCGATAAGGTGACTCATAGAAAATCATGGTGCGCACCTCATCTTTCAGAGACTCCAGATAGGTCTGGCGCCCCTTCTTCTGCGGAATGAATCCCTCGAAGCAGAATCTGTCACAAGGCAATCCCGACGACACGATGGCAGGGATGCATGCCGTAGGCCCCGGAAGGGTCTGCACGGTGATGCCCGCCTTAGCCGCCTCGCGAGCCAGGTAGAAACCCGGATCGCTGATGCCTGGGGTTCCCGCATCACTAATTAATGCGATGGTTTCGCCAGCCTTCAATCGCTCTACGATGCCCGACGACGTGCCATGCTCATTAAACTTATGATGCGCCACTAAGCGATTTCGGATATCGAAATGCTTGAGCAGGACGCTCGATGTGCGAGTGTCCTCCGCGAGCACCAAATCAGCTTCTTTCAGAACCCTGATGGCTCGCATTGTCATGTCCTCCATGTTGCCCACTGGAGTCGGTACGATATATAATATGCCCATAAGTGGGTACAAATGTAGTTAATTAATCTTTCATAGCAAAAAAAAACTGCGTATCTTTGCATTTTTTAAAACCTTATTAGTAATTTTGCCCCCGAAATGACAGAATTACTATATGGGGAGGCACACCGTCCCGGCAGAATTGAAGTGGTGTGCGGATCGATGTTCTCCGGAAAAACCGAAGAATTAATCCGAAGAATGAAGCGAGCTAGCTTCGCCAAACAGAAGGTGGAAATCTTCAAGCCGGCGATAGACACTCGTTACTCCGAAGACAATGTAGTGAGCCACGACCAGAACTCTATCCGGTCGACTCCTATTGAATCTTCTGGATCGATACTCTTGTTGGCTTCCGACATCGACGTGGTCGGTATCGACGAGGCCCAGTTCCTGGACAATGGCTTGGTGGAGGTCTGCAACGAACTCGCCAACCGTGGCGTACGCGTCATCGTGGCGGGTCTCGACATGGATTTCAAGGGAGTTCCCTTCGGTCCGATTCCGGCTCTCTGTGCCATCGCCGACGAGGTGACCAAGGTGCATGCCATCTGCGTGAAGTGCGGTGCCCTGGCATACGTAAGCCACCGACTGGTGAAGAACGACAAGCGTGTGCTTCTCGGCGAGAAGGACGAATATGAGCCACTCTGCCGCGACTGCTACCAGAAGGCTATCCATAATGAATTATAAGAAGTGAGAAGATATGAGCAAGGAGATTACATTCGATAAGTTCATACGTTGGGCGGGTATCGTCGTCCTCGTATTAGCGGTACTATACATCATTAATTATCTGAGTGATGTACTGCTTCCTTTCTTTATAGCATGGTTTTTCGCTTACCTGCTCTACCCCGTCGTGAAGTTCATCGAGAATAAACTCCATGTCAAGGTGCGTGCCCTTTCCATTCTTCTGGCAATGGGTGCTGCAATAGCCATCGTGGGCGGAGTCATCTGGCTCATTATCCCACCAATGATTGACCAGTTTGACAAGCTGGGAATCGTCCTGACCAAATGGGTGCACCAGACTACCCACACCAACAACCTGACGGCTCTCATCAAGGAGTGGCTGCAGGCCAACCAGTCCACCATAGAGCATTTCCTGAAGAGCAAGGACTTCAGCGATGCCCTTAAGTCCACGATGCCGAAAGTTTTCTCGGTGGTGAGTCAGACGGCTACCATTATCATGAGTATCGTTGCCTCGATGATTACCTTATTATATATGTTCTTCATCCTGCTCGATTACGAGACGCTGACAGCCAACTGGGTGCGCATCTTCCCGAAGAAGAACCGCCCGTTCTGGCATGCACTGATGAAAGATGTGGAAAGGGAGCTGAACAACTATATCCGAGGTCAGGGCATGGTGTCGCTCTGCATGGGCATCATGTTCTGCATCGGCTTCACCATCATCGGTTTCCCGATGGCGATAGGTTTGGGCATTCTGATCGGCATCATGAATCTGGTACCTTATCTTCATACCTTCGCCCTCATCCCTACGGCGTTCCTCGCCATGCTGAAGGCGGCGGATACAGGACAGAACTTCTGGGTAGTCTTCGGATTGGCATTCCTGGTATTCTGTGTGGTTCAGGTAATCACAGATATGGTGGTAACGCCTAAGATTATGGGCAAGGCGATGGGGTTGAACCCAGCCATCCTGCTCTTGAGTCTTTCCGTTTGGGGTGCCTTATTGGGCTTCATCGGTCTGATTGTAGCACTTCCTCTCACCACGCTCCTCATTGCCTACTGGCAGCGATACGTAACGCGAGAAAAACCGCAATATGAGGAAGAAGTGGCTGAAAAACCGCTGATTCCAGATAAAATTGAAGAAAATAAGCAAAAAAACGGCTAAATATTTGGTTATTCCAAAAAATAGTCGTACCTTTGCACTCGCTTTTGAAATCAAAGGTTGGAGATTGACTCGCTAGCTCAGCTGGTAGAGCACAACACTTTTAATGTTGGGGTCATGGGTTCGAGCCCCATGCGAGTCACAGTCTCAGAAAAAGGACTTTCCGTTAAGGAGAGTCCTTTTTTCGTTTCTATCAATTTTCTATCCGCCATTGGCGGATACAAATACGGCACTGGCGGATAGTCATCCGCCAACGGCGAACGCATATCCGGCAGTGCCGTATGAAACCTTTATTTACCAGTAGGCTGATTGATATTTACCAATTGGATAAATCGGCTTTCGCCTCTATCTTCTTTTCTACGTTATCCGGAAGTTTCGAGAAGAAATCGTAGCCGGTGATACGCTCCACCTCATCTATAGAATTGACGAAGTCCTTCTTCTGGAGTCCCTTGGCTGATTGATTTCTGCAGATAAAACCGATTGCCTGGGGATTCTTTCCAGTGCGGAGAATCACCTTGAAGAAGGCATCGGGAACCACCACCTTGTTCTTGCCCAACTTGCGATGCTGCTTGTTCAGAAAGATAGGTCCGCAAACGATATATACCTTGCCATACTTCTTAGCCCAAGTGCGGCACTGCTGCTCGATGCTGTTCCATACACCCGCATTCAGGGCATGTGTCTGCGGACACATGTTGGTCATCAGGAAACATTCATCCATCGCCTTCTGGCTCCACTTGTTATCGCCTGCCGGACACATGTGACCTCTATCGAAGCCCGTGTTGAAATAATCCGCCTTCGTACCCTTAGGTGATGGCATATCCATGTCATCTTCGAAATCGCCACGCTTCAGTTTTCCCGATGCATGGGCACGGGTCAAGGTCCATGCCACCCAGTTCGGCTGTCGGGTATCATGATTATAAGATACGGTATAGGCGAATCGGTGCTTGATGGTTGCAGAAGCCTTGCCATTCGCTGCTTTACCATTCGCAGCCTTCTTCTGAATCACCGGAATCTCCAGTCCCGGAGCATCCGCCTGAGCAACCGGCAATTCATACGAAGACAACATAAAGGATGAGAGCAAGGCGATGAATCCCGCCATCATCCCCATCTTGATTTTTCTACTTTTTCTTTCCATAACTCTATCTGATATTTTAAATAGCATCACAAAAGTAGTGCTTTCTGCCATTTCTGCCAAGATTATCCGATAAAAAAGCTGTATCTTGCAGATATTCTTCTGTATTTTAACCGCTTTTAACAAAAACAGATGCAAGTTTTAGGCAATTCGGGAGTTTATTAATTAGGAATAGCGCGGAAAACGTGCTTAATACTGTTCGACAAAGAAGAAATAAAAGAAAAAATAAATATCATCAAGAAAAAATGAAGAAGATTACATTATTCTCTATTCTGGCAGCCTTCGTGGCAGCCTTGTCTTTCACATCATGCAACACTGATAGCGACAATAGCTACAGCCCATTGAGCAAGGATGCACAGAATAATTTTCAAATGGCAATGTCAGTAGGTTCTTACAACGACATGGTCGTTCTCTTCGAAAAGAAGAACGATGCCAATGTCAACAACCAGACCGACTCTGTGGCTTCATCTGTACGCATCAGCATGACCGGTGATAGCACTATGAGCATCTCAAACTTCCCTATTGCTGCAATCGCTGAGCACATCTCTAATAAGGAATTGTCTCAAGCCATCGCAAAAGAGGCTCCAAGAACCATCACCTGCAAGTATTACGTGATGCCAAACAGCACTTCAGAAGTGGCATATTACATCGCATGTCCTAACGTTATCGAGCTGAATTTGGCCTATGGCGCAGACAACAAGAGCCACAAGGTGCAGCTGGTATTCATTCCTAACCAGAACTATTACGGCTATTGCACACTCAAGGATCCAAGGCAGCTGGGCTTCCAGTTCGCTCTCTATCAGATTTGGGTGGATGGTGCACAGACTGGCTATATCAAGAATTCCATCAATTCTAACTATAGCACAGTTGCCTTCGCTGTTCGCAATGTATGGAAGAAGACAGGCAAATAAGAACAAGCAAGAAAACGAAAACTCTATCCCGAGAGAGAGACATCTCTCACAAGATACAGAATACTCTAAAAGAAATATATAGTTAATACTCTCTTAAATAAAACAACTTACAAATATATGCTCTGAATTTATCACTCAGTGAGAAAACTAAAATAAAGGCGCGACAGTCGAGATAGACTATCGCGCCCCTTTTTTATATCCTAGTCAAAAGATAATCTTCTGATTATCATCAATTTTTCTTCTGAAATTCAATTAATCTTTCTTCCAAAGCTTGCTCATATCCTCCAAGCTCTTGCCCTTGGTCTCAGGAACTAGCTTCCATACGAAGATAGCAGCTACGATACAGATGGCTCCATACAAACCATAGGTAAACCAATGGCCGAAGTCATCGCCCGGCGTTAAGTGCATATTGAACATCGGCACGAAGGTAGAGCTGACGATGAAGTTGAAGATCCACTGGAAGGCTACGGCTATCGCTACTGCTGCACCACGGATGGTGTTCGGGAAAAGTTCGGCAATAAGCACCCACGCAATCGGACCCCAAGAGAACATGAAGCTGGCACTATATACCATGATGCTCAGCATCGTAACCGTACTCAAAGATTCATTACCGAAGGTGAGGGCTACGCCCAGTGCTCCCACTGCCATACCGATGGAACCGAAGATAAGCAATGGCTTGCGGCCCAACTTCTCTACGGTAAACACGGCAACCAGCGTGAACGAGATATTCACAATACCCATAATCACAGTCTGAACCATCGGGTTACCCATGCCCATATCCTGGAAAATACGAGGCGCATAATAAAGCACGGCATTGATTCCCACAGCCTGCTGGAATACAGAAAGCATTACACCCACAAAGATACACATGAATCCGTAAGAGAACAGTTTCTCAGTCTTCACGGTCACCGTGTTCTTGATGTCGTGGATAATCTCGCGCGCCTTCTCTGCACCATTAATCTTAGCAAGAATGCCGTATGCCTTCTCATCCTGTCCCACCATCACGAGATAACGTGGAGTCTCTGGTACAAAGCAGATGAGGAAGGTGAACAAGCCGGCTGGCACACACTCACTTCCAAACATGTATCTCCAGCCCGTCTCGATGGTCCACTGCGCATCCACCATGTTGGCGATGGCACCCGCAGCATCATAGATAGGATTGGCATGCGAGCCCATGATGATGAAGTTGACGAAGTAAACCACCAGCTGACCGAAGATGATGGCAAACTGGTTCCAGCTTACCAGCATACCGCGGATGTTGCTAGGAGCCACCTCGCCGATATACATCGGACAGATGGCAGAAGCCATACCCACACCGATACCACCGAGCACGCGATAGAAGTTAAACACCACCAGGAGCGTCCAGTCTGGATGTCCCTGCGGCAGGATGTACGTTTCCGGTTCCATAGATCCCCACGCCGAGAGGAAGAAGCAGATACCCGCAAAGATGAGCGATCGCTTTCTACCAAAACGACTGGCAAAGAGACCAGAAAGTGAACTACCTATGATACATCCAATCAAAGCACTGGAAGAAGTGAATCCGTGCATCACATCGGTGTATTCAAAATCCCCGGCACCCTTGAAGAATGCCTGCAAACC
>CAKQCH010000001.1:0-69246 GCA_934216735.1 uncultured Prevotella sp. | reverse complement strand
TACCAGGTAACACTGTCCGACTGCTGATAAATATAAGAAAAGACGGATTCGTCTATCACCCTATGCTGGGATGACAACAGGCGATTGGCAAACTCCCGATACACCGGCTCTTCGATGCAAGGCAAAGACAACACCAGCGAACTCTGGAAGAATGGACGATTTGCTGAAAGGAACATCTCCTGCATCATGTGCTGCTGACTGCCCGAAAACACGAAATACACATTCGGCAAAAACTGGATATAAGAACGGATCATCGCCTCTACTCCATCCTCCGGATAACTTAATATCTGCTGAAACTCATCAATAGCGATATAGCATCGCTTTCCCGATTGCTTCAAATACTCGAAGATTCGCTTCAAACTCTCCCTTCCCTCGCTCGGCTTCAAATCCAAAGAAAAGGTTGGAATACCGGTTAATTCATCTATCGTCAAGGTAGGTCGCCAACTGCTGAAGAACTCCTGTACCTTTCGGAGAGCAGATTGTGAAACCGTATCCAATTTTCCGATGATTTCAGAAGCCATCAGTTGCACCATCTGCTCCAGGTTCTTGGTGGCAAAGATGTCGAGATAGAAACACTTCACCCCTTCATATTGCTCCTCCATCTGATGGAAGACATGATGTATCAATCCCGTCTTGCCCATACGGCGAGGAGCGACAAGCGTGATATTACGCTCGTTATGCAGCGTAGAAATCATCTTCTCGGTTTCTTTCTGGCGGTCGCAGAAATATTCAGCGCCCTTATAACCATATACTACAAAAGGATTGTTCAATGTTGCCATATTATTGCTTTTATCTTATTATTTTCGTTACACTTACAGCCATTGCGCTTTTTACGCAACGCAAATTACGCAATAAAAAACGAGATAGCCAAATGTTTTCTAGTTTTTTAATAATAATTATCTCCTAAAGCCGCATCTGATGCACAGACAATGAAAGCAAAAATGCAAACGATTGCGCAAATCATTTGATTGATTTACTGCTTATTTACGCATACCTATTGGATTAAATCGTAACTTTGCAGCGGGCTAGGAAAGCCGAACGAATGGCTAAACTACTACCCCATGAACAAAATAAATGAAACAACTAACTCTTGAATTATGAAGAAGATATTCACTACTCTTGCTGCCGTATTGGCAAGCGTAAATATGTTCGCACAGGGTTGGCCAGCCAACCATAGCGGCGTGATGCTCCAGGGATTCTACTGGGATTCCTATTTCGACTCAAAATGGACCAACCTCGAAGCGCAGGCTCCAGAACTGAGCCAGTATTTCAACCTCGTATGGCTTCCGCAGAGCGCCAACTGTGGCAAAGATAAATCAATGGGTTACGACGACTTCTATTGGTTTACCAACTACAACAGCTCTTTCGGAAACGAAAAGGAACTCCGCAGCCTCATCCAAACTTTTAAATCCAACGGCATCGGAACCATCGCCGACGTGGTTATCAACCATCGTAAGAACGTATCCAACTGGGTGGATTTCCCTGTGGAAACCTACAAGGGCGTAACTTACGAGATGAAATCCACCGACATTTGCGCCAACGATGACGGAGGCAAAACCAAGAAATGGGCTGACGAAAACGGCTATAAGCTCAGCAGCATTTACGATACCGGCGAAGACTGGGGCGGCATGCGCGACCTTGACCACAGCAGCCAGAACGTGCAGACCATCGTAAAGGCTTATCTTGACATGCTCCTCAATGACTTCGGCTACGCCGGATTCCGTTACGACATGGTGAAGGGATACAGCGGCAAATACACGGGCATCTACAACGATGCTACCAAACCAACCTATTCTGTAGGAGAATATTGGGATGGAAATGTATCTGTAGTCAAAAACTGGCTCAACGCCACCAAGGTGAATGACCAGATAACAAGTGCTGCCTTCGACTTCCCTATCCGCTATGTGGTGCGCGATGCCATCAAAGCCAACTGGTCGACCGTAAAGACCGATGGCTTGGCTAACGACCCAGCTTACAAGCAGTATGCCGTAACCTTCGTGGAGAATCACGATACGGAATATCGCTCAGCCGGCGAGCAGCAGGACCCTATCCGCAAGGATACCCTGGCAGCCAATGCCTACATCCTGGCTTCGTGCGGAACCCCATGCGTATTCTACAAGCACTGGATTGACTGCAAGCAGGATATCAAGGCGATGATCAACGCACGTCAGTTGGCTGGCATCACCAACACCAGCAACACCACCTTCAATGCCTACAAGGGCAATGGCTATAACGGCATCATGACCGTAGGCGAGAAAGCTTCACTCATCGCCATCGTAGGTCCTAACGCCAACCAGTTTGCTGCACCTAATTCATACGCCGAGCTTCTGAACGGCTACCACTACCGCTACTTCATGCCTAAGAAGGCAAACGTGGCTTGGGTGGATTTGGCTTCTGGAGATTACGAAGGCGTGATGAAGGCAAAGCTCGTAGCAGTAAGCAACGAGGATAATGCGCAGCTGGTTTACACCACCGACGGCGCCGAACCTACAGCCAGCAGCAAGAAGGCAAAGAGTGGCGAGGAACTGGAGATTCCTTTCGGCGAGACAACCCTGAAAGTGGGCTTGCTGATAGATGGCGTTGTGAGCGGCGTGCTGACCCGTACTTACAAGGTAGAAAAGCCTGCAGCCTTCGAGCCATACGATATTACCGTTTATGCCAATGCCGACCAGGTGGGCTGGACCAGCGGTTTCAACTTCTGGGCATGGTGCGACAGTCCTAACGAGAACCTGACCGCTTCGGGTAAATGGCCTGGCGACAAGGTTACCCAGAGCAAGGAGATTGAGGGTAAGAAGTGGTTCTATCAGACTTACAAGATCAAGAGCAAGAGCTACATGGTTTCCTTCGTATTCAGCACAGGCACAGGTTCTCCACAAACCGTAGATTTCGCGAATATAAATAAGGATACTTATCTGGAGATTCAGAACGAGAAGGATGGTGCGAAGTATAAGATTAAGGATGTTACAGCCGACATGCCATCTACCGGCATCAGCCATCCTATCATCGACAACAACGCCCAAAACGATTCTTCCTGGTACACCCTAAGCGGTATGAAGATGACAAAGAAGCCATCACAGGCTGGCATCTACATTCACCAGGGCAAGAAGCAGGTGATCAGATAAAAGAAATAAAATCAGATAGATACAAATAAATAAGGTGTATTCCCATAAGAATCGGAATACACCTTATTTATTTTATGATATCTTTATCCACATACTTAATCCACATTTCTCTTAATCTTCAGCGTCTGGTCGCAATATTCTATCACGGCGGGACGATGGGTGATGAAGATGATGGTCTTATCGTGCGATGAAAGGATATTCTGGAGAAGCTGGCGCTCGGTTTCCGGATCGAGCGCACTGGTAGCCTCATCGAAGAGCATGATGCTGCGATTGCGCAGAAGACTCCGGGCGATGGCGATGCGCTGCGCCTGTCCCTCGCTCAATCCGCCACCCTGTTCGCTACACAGGGTATCGAGTCCATCAGGCAAATCAAAAACGAAATCGGCACAACTCTGATGCAACGCTGCCCGCATCTCCTCGTCGGTGGCACCAATCTTGCCCAATCGCAGATTATCACGGATGGTACCGCTCATCAGCGTGTTGCCCTGCGGCACATACACGAAGTTGCAACGATGCAAAGGCGAAAGCTCTGCCTGATTTCTGATTTCATCTCCCACCTTATTATATATAGTCACCTTTCCCTCCTGCGGATGGAGCAAAGCAAGAATCAGACGAATCAGCGTGGTCTTTCCCGAACCCGTTTCTCCCAATATCGCCGTACACGAATCCGGACGGAAATCGAAACTGAGATGATGGATGATGTTGCGCACCTGCTGGCGCTGGCTATCCGAGAATTCATCCTTATCGTAGGCATAGGAAATATCATCGAGACGAATGCCGCAAGGCGCCGGCATCTGGAGAGGTTCACCCTGCTCTTCCAGCGGATTCTCTTCCAATTCCATCAATCGCTCGGCAGCAGTAAACACGCCCACAAAGGCAGGTGCCAGTTTGGTAAGATTACGTGCCGGCGTCTGTATCTTGTTTACCAATTGCAGAAAGGCGGTCATGCCACCAAAGGTAAGGGTGCCTGCTCCCATGCGCAAGGCTGCCCAGAGGAAAGCTACGAGATAGCCCAGGGCAAAACCGAAGTTCAGGAAGAAATTGCTCAACACATTGAACTTGGTACGCACCATCACATTGCCCCGCAACCGGCGCTGGGTTTCCTCCAGTTTCTCCACCATCGGCTTCTCCGCCTGCAAGGTCTTCACGAGCATGCGATGCTGGATGGTTTCCTGCAAGACGCTCTGCACCTGACTGTCGGAATCGCGCACCAAGCGAGTGAGGTATCGCATCTTGTTCATATAGATTTTGCTGAACGCCAGGAAGATAGGAATCATGATGACGATGACGACGGACAGCATCTTATCCATGGAGAAGAGATAGAAGAAGGCACCGAGGAACATCGCCAGCACACCCAGGGTGTTAGGCAATGTCTCCGTAAGGAAATCAACCACCTTGTTCACATCGTTCTCCAGGCGGTTGAGCACATCGCCCGAATGCATCTTCTCCCTGCCGTGCCACTCGGAACGCAGGATGCGATTGAGCATGCGCTGCTGCATGCGGTTTTGCGCCCTGATGCCCAACACGTTGCGAATCCAGATGCTTCCTACGCTCAAGGCGAAGTCGCAGAGAATCAGCAATCCCATCAAGCCCACCGCCCAATAGACATTGCCCTCTACGGAATGGGAGGCAACATCGATGGCACGCTTCACCGCCCATACCTGCGCCAGGCTCACGCCCACCGAAAGTAAGCCCATAGCTGCATTGAGGACAGCCTGCAGACGGTTGCCCTTCCATACCACCCAGAGCCACACCAGCAGCATCTTGGCAGAATACTTGAATTTCGGAAGCTTGATTACTTTGAACATTGTCTTTATCTTTGTCTTTGGTCAGCACCCCACATCAGTTTTTCGCGGAGTGTGGAGAAATAACGCTGGTTGCGCTGCTTCACAATCTTGATGGTATGCGGTGCCTTGCGGATGATGAGGCGGGTCTGCTCCGTCATACGCTCGCTGCGGCCATCGATGGCTACGAGATAGTTGTGACTGCGGCTTTCCACATCGAGCACAATCTCTGCCGTATCGTTGATAACGATAGGACGGATGTTCAAGCTGTGGGGCGCCACAGGAGTTAAACAGAAACTGCCGCTCTGCGGAATGATGATAGGTCCGCCATTAGAGAGGTTGTAGGCGGTGGAACCCGTAGGCGTGGAAACTATCAAGCCGTCCGCCTGATAGGTAACCAGGAACTCGCCATCCACCTGCGTGCGGATGGAAATCATGGAAGCATCATCACGCTTCAACACGGCGATATCGTTCAGGGCGAAAGGATAACCTGCCAGGATGCCGCCCTCAGGCTGCACCTGCAGCACGGCATGCTCCTCTATCTTGCATTCGCCCGCATAAAGACTGTCGAGTGCCGGCTCTATCTCGCTAGGAAGCACGTCGGCAAGGAAGCCCAGTCGACCCATGTTCACACCAATGACAGGCGTACCCTTGGCGCCCACCCGGCTAGCCGCCTTGAGGAAGGTGCCATCGCCACCCATCGAGATGACGTAATCCACATCGAAGTTATAATCTTCAAAGACGCCCGCCGCCCTTACCTCCAGGTGCTCCACCTTGGTAAGGAAGTCGTAGAAGAGACTTTCGATATACACTTCGGCACCCTTTTTTTCGAGGTAAGAAAGGATTCTCATGATGGAAGCCGACTTCTTAGCCTGGTATTCATTACCAAATATTGCGAATTTTAAATGTTGTTGTGCCATTTATTTTGTTATTTCAATTATTATTCTTACTTTTGCAAAGGTAATAATATTAATCGAATAATACGACAAAAAAATAAAAATTATGGCAAAGGTATATGAATTTCTTGCTAATGGCTTCGAGGAAATCGAAGGATTGGCTCCTGTTGACATCCTCCGCAGAGGTGGTGTTGAGGTAAAAACCGTGAGCATTACGGGTAGTGAATGGGTAGAAACCGCACATGGAATCACCCTGAAGGCTGACCTGAAGTTTGAGGATGTAGCCAGTTTTGAGGATGCCGACATGCTGCTTCTCCCTGGCGGTATGCCAGGCAGCACCCACCTGAACGAGCACGAGGGTGTGCGCCAGGCGCTCATCGCACAGCACAAGGCAGGCAAGCGAATTGGTGCCATCTGCGCAGCTCCTATGGTTCTGGCAAGCACAGGCATCCTGGAGGGAAAGAAGGCTACCTGCTATCCAGGCTTCGAGCAGTACTTCGGCGAGGACACCGAATACACCGCTACCCTCTTCCAGGAGGATGGCAACGTGATTACGGGCGAAGGTCCTGCTGCCACCCTTCCATACGCCTACAAGATATTGAGCTATTTCGTAAGCAAGGAAACTGTAGCAGCTCTGAAGGATGGCATGATGTATAATCATCTCATGGAGAGCAAGTAAGCCCTATAACTATAAATTATAAACTATTAATTAGTATCACCGTGGATTACGTAATCATAGTAGCCGGAGGCAAGGGTCTCCGCATGGGAAGCGAGATTCCCAAACAATTTCTGCCAGTGGCAGGCAAACCTATCCTGATGCGCACCATCGAGCGCTTTCATGAATACGACCCAGAACTGAACATCATCCTGGTTCTGCCAGAGAGCCAGCAGGCATACTGGCACCAGCTCTGCGAGGAGTATCACTTCAGCATCAAGCACCAGATAGCCAATGGCGGCGAAACCCGCTTCCACTCTTCCAAGAACGGATTGGCGCTCATCCCTGACAATGAGGATGGCGTAGTGGGAATCCACGACGGCGTTCGCCCATTCGTATCTAAAGAGGTTATCGAGGAATGCTTCGAAACGGCACGCGAGGAATACGCTGCCATCCCTGTGTATGCCGTGACTGATACCCTGCGCTACATCGACCAGCACGGCGGCGGCAAGAACGTGCTCCGCAGCGACTATCGTGTGGTACAGACGCCTCAGACCTTCGATATAGGACTGGCGAAACAGGCTTTCAACCAGGAATATAAGGAGCAGTTCACCGACGATGCATCGGTGGTAGAAAGTCTCGGCTGTCAGGTGGCAATGGTAGAGGGAAATAGAGAGAACATCAAGATTACCACCCCATTCGACATCAAGATTGCCGAAGCATTGCTCAACGAGAAATAAAACTATAAATTGTAAATTACAAATCGTAAGCTATAAATTATAAACTATAAATTATAAATTATAAACTATATGAGTAGTATTCTAGATCAAGACATCAAGTTCCTGCCCAACGTGGGACCCAAGACGAAAGAGATACTGAGCAAAGAGCTTGGTATCAACTCTTATGGTGACTTGCTGGAATACTTCCCATATAAATACGTAGACCGCTCGAAGATATTCCACATCAGCGAGCTCACCCCCGACATGCCATACGTTCAGATTAAGGGAAAGATTCTGAGTTACGAGGAGAGAGACACGGGCAAGCGCAACAGCATGCTGGTGGCCCACTTCTCGGATGGTTACGGCGTGGCAGACCTCATCTGGTTTCGTGGCACTCAATACATTCTGAAGAACTTCAAGGTGGGCACCGAATACATCGTCTTCGGAAAACCATCGGTCTATGGAGGCCGCTTCCAGTTTACGCATCCCGATATCGATGATGCCAGCAAACTGCAGATTACGGAGATGGGCATGCAGCCTTTCTACGGCATGACCGAGATCATGAAAAAGCGCGGCTACTCTTCACGAAGCATCGAGAAGATAACCAAGAGTCTGGTTCGCATTCTCCCTCCCCTGCCCGAGACGCTGCCCGATTTCCTCATCAACCGCCTGCATCTCGTATCCCGTGATGCCGCCTTGCGCATGATTCATTATCCGCATTCGCATCAGGAGATGCAGAAGGCACAGGTAAGACTGAAATTCGAGGAACTCTTCTATGTGCAGCTTAATATATTAAGGTACGCGAGCGACCAGCGCCGCAAATACCGCGGCTACGTATTCAATCGCATCGGCGACATCTTCAACGGCTTCTATAACCACAACCTGCCCTTCGAACTGACGGGCGCCCAGAAAAGGGTGATGCACGAGATACGAGCCGACATGTGCAGCGGCAAGCAGATGAACCGTCTGCTGCAAGGCGACGTGGGCTCGGGCAAGACGCTCGTGGCGCTGATGACCATGCTCATAGCCCTGGACAACGGTTACCAGGCATGCCTCATGGCACCTACCGAGATTCTTGCCGAACAGCATCTGCAAACCATCCGTGAATTTCTGAAAGGGATGGATATCCGGGTAGAACTACTGACGGGCATCGTGAAGGGCAAGAAACGCAAGGAGATTCTGGATGGTCTTGCCACCGGTGCCGTACAGATACTGATAGGTACACATGCCGTGCTCGAAGACCCCGTGGCATTCTGCCGCCTGGGCATCGCCGTGATTGACGAGCAGCATCGCTTCGGCGTGGAGCAGCGTGCCCGATTATGGGCCAAGAGTGCCAATCCGCCTCATGTGCTGGTAATGACAGCCACCCCTATCCCGCGTACCCTCGCCATGACCATTTATGGAGACCTGGATGTAAGCGTGATAGACCAGTTGCCTCCAGGCAGAAAGCCCGTAAGAACCCTGCATAAGTTCGACAACCAGTTGACGAGTCTCTACCAGAGCATCCGTCGCCAGATAGAGTTGGGCAGACAGGTTTACGTCGTCTTCCCGCTCATCAAGGAGAGTGAGAAGATGGACCTGAAGAATCTGGAGGAAGGTTATGAGACGCTGAAGCAAGCCTTTCCGGAATTCAGCCTCAGCAAGATTCATGGCAAGATGAAATCTGCCGAGAAGGAAGAGGAGATGGAGCGCTTCGTGAAGGGAGAGACCCAGATACTCGTTGCCACCACCGTGATAGAAGTGGGTGTGAATGTGCCCAATGCTTCGGTGATGGTAATCCTGGACGCACAGCGCTTCGGTCTCTCGCAGCTTCACCAGCTGAGGGGCAGAGTGGGACGTGGCAGCGACCAGAGCTACTGCATTCTGGTTACGAACTACAAGCTATCGGAAGAAACCCGCAAACGCATTGACATCATGTGTGATACGAATGACGGTTTCCAGATTGCCGAAGCCGACCTGAAGCTCCGTGGTCCTGGCGACCTGGAAGGAACGCAGCAGAGCGGCATGGCATTCGACCTGAAAATTGCGAATATAGCCAAGGATGGTCAGCTGGTTCAACTGGCGCGCACAGAAGCCCAGGCCATCATCGACAACGACCCTCTCTGCGAGAAGCCTCAGAACTCCATCTTATGGAATAGACTCAGAGAACTCAAGAAAACGAATATCAACTGGGCAGCAATCAGCTAGGAGAGTTTAGAGTTTACAGTTAAAAGTTTATAGTTAAGAGTTTATAGTTTATAGTTTATAGTTAAGAGTAATCATAAAGTTCAAAGCTCAAAGTTCAATGTTCAAAGTAAAGAGTAATCATAAAGTTCAATGTTCAAAATTCAAAGTTCAAAGTAATGGATAGAAGACGAAAGCCAGCCATCAGGGAGCCTCGCCCCGACCTCAGCATGGACGAGATGCGAGCCTATCTGATGGAGTTAAAAGAGATAGAAAGCGTTACGGGCATCAGATACATCAAACTGCACGTAACGGCTAAAATGATTATCGGAATCAGGGAGACATCGGGTAAGGAATTCACTATCAATCTCGATGATCTCTACCGTGCTTATCAGGAATGTCTCCGCTTTACAAGCCCGGAAGTGAAGAAATACATCTTCATGGGGCACTCACCCGCTGTGGCATTGCTCAGACTACTAACAAAAGTTAAAAGTTAACCAGTCACGTTAAATATAAGGCAGTTGGCGTTAACAGCCTTTGTTAATTGGAATATTTTTGTTATATTTGCAACGTCTATATAACAAAACTGCACCTTAAGGTATTTACCCACGCAGTTTTTGCAGAATTTCTTTTATGATTTTGCGCTTATTGACATCGACCTAAAAAGCAAATATAAAAAGTAGTATGAGTTTAAAAAAGCAAATAAAGAAGATTTCGGTCGTGGCGTTGTTGGCGTTAACAACTGTTCCGGTTTGCGGACAAGATCTGTTGGCAAGACAAGCACCAGTAGACCACCGTATGAAATCATTGGATACTCTTGCAGTATCACATTATCGATTGATGGAAGATAGAGAAAATCCTTCTGCTGAGTTGTACGAAGATTTCTCTAACAAGTATGCCCACAAGGCAACCGCATTGCCTGAACGTTATCGCATAGATCTCCGTCATTTCTGCATGCCGACATCTAGTCGTGTTGTCACAAGTAACTTCGGTTACCGTGCTAGCTTTGGCCGCCAACATAAAGGTATGGACATCAAGGTTTATATTGGCGACTCAATCCACGCTGCCTTCTCAGGCAAGGTTCGCATCGTAAGATATGACAGAGGTGGTTACGGAAAGTTCATCGTAATTCGTCACAACAATGGTTTGGAGACCATCTACGGTCATCTCTCTGCGCAGCTCGTTTCCGAGAATCAGGAAGTAAGAGCTGGAGAAGTGATTGGCTTGGGTGGCAATACAGGTCGAAGCACCGGTTCGCACCTCCATTTCGAGACCCGTCTCTGTGGTGTGGCATTGAACCCAGCCCTGTTCTTTGATTTCCGCAACCAGGATGTCACTGGCGATTTCTACGATTTCAAGCGTGACAGTTACGAGAACGAGTATGCTGAGGCTAACGCTGCCCGTGGCAAGGTTGGCAACGGCGGTTACACCAGAGAGCAGGTTAACGGTGGCGAAGTGGGCAGATATTCTGCCAGCCCTTCTGGCGAAAAGCTTTACCACAAGGTTAAGCCTGGCGAGACGCTCATGAGCATCGCAGAGAAGCGTGGCGTAAGCGTAGAAAAGATTTGCCGTCTCAACGGTTACAGAAAGGACAAGAAGCTTCTTCCTGGTCAGATTATCCGCTACTCTTAATCTTAAGATAAGAGCTACATAAATATAAGACATAAAAAAAAGATGTGCTAGATTTTTCTTGCACATCTTTTTTTTATGTCTTATCGATTTCTTATCGATTTAAAATCTGATTTCTCATCCGATTTTCTTTTCGTATTTCCTACCTATCTCTTACATGATTCCGAAGAATCGCAAAACATCGTTCAGGTTGGCTACCACCAACAGCAAGACAAGAATACCGAAACCTACATACTCGGCACGCTCCATGAACTTATCGCCAGGCTTGCGACCTGTAATCATCTCGTAAAGAAGGAAGAACACATGACCACCATCCAATGCAGGAATAGGCAGGATGTTCATAAACGCCAGAATAATGCTCAGGAATGCGGTCATCATCCAGAAAGCATGCCAATCCCACATAGAAGGGAACAAGCTGCCCAAGGCTCCGAAACCGCCCAAACTCTTGGCTCCTTCCTTGGAGAACACATACTTCATATCACCTACGTAGCCTGCCAAGACGTTCCAGCCATACTTGATACCGGCAGGGAAACTCTGGAAGAAACCATAACTGATATGGGTTACCTTGTAATCGAGCATCACAGGATGATTGTAGAAGCCAAACTTCACATTCTCCTTATCTGCCAACAACAGGACATTGTTCTTCAAGGTATCGCCAGAAGCCTTCATATACTCAACGCTGGCTGTTAATGCCTTTACGCTATCCTGATGGGTTGAGGCTGATGCAAGCACATCGCTTATGCGTCCCAACTCCAACTGGAAGTCGTTAAACGACTCTACCTTCTTGCCATTAATCGCCAGAATCTTATCGCCCTTAGCCAAGCCCAGTTTGCTGGCAGGAGAATTCTTCATCACGCTGTCAATCTGAAGCGGAATATAAACCTCTACGAAGCGAGGACTCTCCTTAATCATGCTCAGCATGTCGAGGTCGCCCGGCAAATTCAGGCTCATCGGCTTGCCATTACGGATGATATCCACACGAGAGGCGGTAGAAATATCGCGATACATATCGCCATCGAAGGTCTTGAATTCGCCCTTCTCTGTACCCACCAGGATATCATGATCCTGGAATCCAAGCGCCTTGGCCTCGGTATTGAACTTCATACCCTGGGTCATGTCCTTGGTAGAAACATAATCATCACCCCAGTGGAAGAGAATCATCGAATAGATGAAGAGCGCCAACACGAAGTTGACCAGCACACCACCCACCATGATGAGCAGACGCTGCCAAGCTGGCTTGCTGCGGAACTCGTATGGCTGTTCTGGCTGTTTCATCTGCTCGGTATCAAAACTCTCGTCAATCATACCCGAAATCTTGCAATATCCTCCGAGAGGCAACCATCCCAAACCGTAAGTGGTATCAGAGTTCTTTGGCTTGAACTCGAAAAGATGGAACCATGGGTCGAAGAACAGATAGAACTTCTCTACTCTTACGCCGAAGAGTTTGGAGAAGAAGAAGTGTCCGCCCTCATGGAGCAGCACCAAGATGGAAAGCGACAGCATCAGCTGCAACGCTTTGATCAAAAATACTTCCATTTATTTACTTTGAACTTGGAACTTGGAACTTGGAACTTTATGATTAGTCCTACGTTCTGCGTTCATTTTTAACTATTAATTATTAATTCTACATTATTAATTATTACTTGTGCATCAGCTCTGTGGCTATGCGGCGAGCCTCAGCATCTGTGTGCAGATAAACATCGAGATCAGGGTTGCTATCGAAGGTAGCCTTTACCATTGTTTCTTCGATGATATCCGCCATCTGGAGGAAGCCACATTCGCCCTTGCGGAAACCGGCATTCACAATCTCGTTGGCTGCATTCACTATGCACGACATGTTACCACCTTTCTTAATAGCATCGAAGGCAAGCTGGAGACACTTGAACTTCTTGTAGTCTGGCTCGAAGAACTGCAAGTCCTGAGCCTTGAAGAGGTCGAGACGGTCGCCATTGAGATGCAGACGCTGTGGGAAGGAGAAGGCATACTGGATAGGCAGGCGCATATCCGGCACGCCCAACTGAGCCTTTACCGCTCCATCGGCAAACTGCACGGCACTATGCACGATGCTCTGCGGATGAATCAGCACCTCTATCTTCTCGGCAGGAACGCCAAAGAGCCACTTTGCTTCTGTTACCTCAAAACCCTTGTTCATCAGAGAAGCAGAGTCGATGGTAATCTTGGCACCCATATCCCAGGTAGGATGCTTGAGGGCATCGGCAGCAGTTACCTTCTCCAGCTGCTCATGGGTAAAGTTGCGGAAAGGACCGCCCGAGCAGGTGAGGAGAAGTTTCTCCACCTCGTTGTCGCCCTCGCCTACCAGACTCTGGAAAATGGCACTGTGCTCACTATCCACAGGAAGGATAGGTACATGATACTCCTGGGCAAGATTGCAGATCAGCTCACCCGCCACCACGAGGGTCTCCTTGTTGGCAAGACAAATCTTCTTGCGGGCCTTGATGGCATGGATGGTTGGCTCCAAACCCGAGAAGCCCACCATGGAGGCAAGCACCATATCTATAGGTTCAGCCTGTACGATATCGCAGAGAGCCTGTGCACCAGCATAAACCTTGATATCAGGTTCGTCACTAAGCATATCCTTCAGCTCCTCGTAGCGAGCCTCATTGGCTATGACCACAGCAGCCGGGTGGAACTTGCGAGCCTGCTCGGCAAGTTCCTGCACTCGGTTGTTAGCGGTGAGGCAATACACCTCGTAAAGGTCACTATGCTGCTCGATGACATCCAGCGCCTGTGTACCGATACTTCCCGTAGAACCGAGAATACATATTTGTTGTTTCTTCATCATTATATCATTTATAAGTCAAGCAATCCTTCGGGGATTGCCATTCTGATTTCCTTCTTTTCTGCACTCACTTCCTCGATGAGGTCGTTGCTGGCAGGAATGAGGATGTCATCGCCTTCCGGGGTTGTCACCTCGAAGAGGAGATTGAGGGTGGAATCATCTACACGGTCGAGTGTTCCAACCAGCTTTCCACTTACGGAATCCACCAGGTTGAAACCGATGATTTCTGCCCAAGTCATGTTCTCTCCGTCGCTATCCGAAAGATGACGAGGGAAAAAGACCTCGCAACCCGTATAGTTGCGTGCCTGCTCCTGGGTGTCGATGTCCTCAAACTTCACGAGCACATTCTCATCGTTCTTGAAGCGATACTCCTCCAAATAGAAAGGCACGAGGATGCCATCGATGTCAAGCACCAGATACTCAGCATCCACTCTGTCGAAAACATCATCGGTGATGGCGAAAGTAATCTCGCCCTTCACACCATGAGGTTTGCCCAACTTACCTATCTTATATACTTCGTCTCGTCTTATCATACTTTACTTTGAACTTTGAATTTTAATCGCAAACACGAGTAATCTTGGCACCCAAAGCATCGAGGCGCTGTTCGATGTCCTCGTAACCACGGTCGATTTGGGCGATGTTGGCGATACGGCTCGTACCATTGGCACTCATCGCAGCAATCAGCAAGGCAATACCCGCACGAATATCAGGACTGGTCATTCTGCCAGCACGCAACTTAATCTTATGGTCGTGACCTACCACTACGGCACGGTGAGGGTCGCAGAGAATAATCTGGGCTCCCATGTCGATGAGCTTATCTACGAAGAACAGGCGGCTCTCGAACATCTTCTGATGGAAGAGTACGCTGCCACGAGCCTGCGTTGCCACCACCAGGAGTACAGACAGAAGATCTGGCGTGAGTCCTGGCCAAGGTGCATCTGCCAGCGTCATGATGGTTCCGTCGATAAAGGAATCTACCACATAGTGCTTCTGCTCAGGGATGACGAGGTCATCACCCTCTACCTTCACCTTCACGCCCAATCGGCGGAAAGCATCAGGAATGATACCCAGGTTCTTGACCGACACATCCTTGATGCGGATGCCCTCGCCACACATGGCAGCCATACCGATGAAGGAACCCACCTCGATCATATCAGGCAGGATGCGATGCTCGGCACCATGCAATTTCTTCACACCCACGATGGTGAGCAGGTTGCTGGCAATACCGCTAATCTGGGCACCCATCGAGTTGAGCAGATGGCAGAGCTGCTGGATGTATGGCTCACATGCCGCATTGTAGATGGTGGTGGTACCTTCTGCCAGCACCGATGCCATGATGATATTGGCAGTACCCGTGACCGAAGCCTCATCAAGCAGCATATAGCAGCCCTTCAACTTCTTGGCCTGAATCTGATACACATTGCGCTCCTCATCATGCACAAAGCTGGCACCCAAATACTTGAATCCCAGGAAATGGGTATCAAGACGGCGACGACCAATCTTGTCGCCACCCGGCTTGGCAATGGTAGCCTTGCCACATCTGCCAAGCAAAGGTCCAAACATGAGCACGCTGCCACGAAGCGAAGAACACTTCTTGACGAACTCCAGACTGTCGAGATATTCCAAGTTCAGCTCATCACTTTGGAATGTATAGTCATGACGACTGTTTTGGGTAACCTTGACACCAATTTCCTTGAGCAACTTGATGAGGTTGTTCACGTCCAGGATGTCAGGCACATTGGTGATGCGCACTGGCTCATCGGTAAGGATGGTGGTACAGATCACTTCCAGTGCCTCGTTCTTGGCTCCCTGTGGCGTGATGGTACCCTTGAGCGGATGACCGCCCTCTATGATGAAAGACTCCATAGGCTTCTCTATCTATATCTTATTATAAAAAGGTGATTACTTTTTCTTCTTGTTATTGGCTGCAGCATTACGGGCTGAGGCATCCTTCACTTTCTCAAACTCAAAGGTGTCAAGATCCAACTGAATCCTGCCATCTGTGAATCGGGCCAAGTCGGAAGCCACCTTCTGCTCGTCGCAGGAACCATGACTCCACTGAACCAGGTTGCGATGCATCTGGTTGGCAGTCAATCTCACCAGTTCATCACGCTCCTCACCAGGTTCCATGGTCTTCAACTTATCGAAGATTTCGAAAAGCATGGCTCCATAATGGCGCACAGGAATTCTCTGCATCGGATAATCTATCGGTGCAGGCTTCTTGGATATCTTCTCGGCATCCTGTACATCATAAGGGTAATCAATGTCGAGCTGAAAACCGCTCATGATGGCGAGATGGTCCCAAAGCTTCTGTTCATGGTTCTCCACGCCCCTGTTTTCCGGGAACATGCGGTCCATGATGACGATGATGGCTTCAGCACAATGCTGGCGCTCGTTGCGGTCTTCCAACTGCACACAATAGTCCACCATCTGCTGAATCTCGCGTCCATACTCTGGCATAACGAGTTTCTCTCGCTGCGTATTATAATCTAATCCTTCTTTATTCATATTTCAATTTTTGTAAATTCATTCAAGGCCGCCAAGCCCTGCACACTAAATTAACTTCTTAGGCATCTTGGCAACAAAGTCCTTCAAGTAGAAAGGAACGAAGTAAGCCACATCCTCAAACTTTCCTTCCACAAATCGCTTCTCGGCAAGCGGAGCCATGTTCTTTGCCAATGGCTCTATGCCTTCCACGAGGTGGGCATTAGGATGGTTGATGGTCTCCATGCACTTGGCTGCACCGTTTCCGAAGAAGTATACAGGGTGCTTGTCAAGATACTCCTTGTAGGTATCAGCATCCACAATATCCGCCTGGATAGGACGAACCACCTTCAGGGCGCGGTCGAGCACTTCGGCATAAACCTCCATGCGGCGGGCATCGAGCATTGGTATGATGAGGGCGTCTTCCTCCTCTGGATGTTCGCCAAGCAATACTGGCACCGCCATCAGTTCGAGGGTAGGAACGGCGATGAGTTTCACGCCTCGTCCATAACAGATGCCCTTTGCCATACTCGCTCCGATACGCAATCCGGTATAGGAACCAGGACCACAACTTACAGCCACAGCCTCCAGTGGAAGACCATGAGAATCGAGGAAATCAAGAGCCTCATCTACATACACACCCAACTTAACAGCATGGTTAGGACCTGAGTGATCTTCCTTGTTAAAAATCACCTGTCCACTATCACTAATAGCCACTGAGCACACGTCCGTACTCGTCTCAATATTCAATATACACGACATAATTAAAAAATATATTCTTAAATAAGGTGCAAATATACTCATTTTCTCGCTTTTTTTTGTACTTTTGCAGAAATTTAACGCGAAAGATTATATGATACAGTCAATGACAGGCTTCGGAAAAGCTACCGCGGCCTTTAAAACAAAGAAGATTAATGTAGAGATAAAGTCATTAAACAGCAAGAATCTGGACCTCTCTACACGCATTGCTCCTCTCTACAGAGAGAAGGAGATGGAGATTCGTCAGTATATCGCTAAGTCTCTGGAAAGAGGCAAGATAGACTTCTCTATCTGGATTGAAAAGGATGCTGCTACAGATGCAACACCTATCAACGCTGCGCTTGTACAGAATTATTATCAGCAAATCAAGAAGATTTCAGCTGATACCGGTATTCCAGAGCCAACAGATTGGTACAGCACTTTGTTGCGTCTTCCTGATGTAACAACGAAGACTGACGTGGAAGAACTGACCGACGAGGAGTGGGAAGTGGCAAAAGCTGCAATTTGCGAGGCTGTGAGCCATCTCATCGCCTTCCGCCAGCAGGAAGGAGCCGCTCTCCAGAAGAAATTCACCGAGAAAGTGGATAACATTCAGGCTCTGCTTGCCAGCATCGAACCTTACGAGAAGGCTCGTGTTGAAAAGATCAAGCAGAACATCGTGAGTGGCTTGCAGCAGATTCCAAATGTGGAGTACGACAAGAACCGTCTGGAGCAGGAGCTTATCTACTACATCGAGAAGCTCGACATCAGCGAGGAGAAGCAGCGCCTTGCCAACCACCTGAACTATTTCCGTGAAACCATGAACGAGGAAGGTCACGGCGTGGGCAAGAAACTCGGCTTCATCGCTCAGGAGATGGGACGCGAAATCAACACCACTGGTTCCAAGAGCAACCAGGCTGAAATGCAGAACATCGTGGTGAAGATGAAGGATGAATTGGAACAGATTAAGGAACAAGTGCTGAATGCTCTTTAATAAAGTGAAGAACGAAGAGTGAAGAGTGAAGAATTCATTTGCTTTACGAATCATAAAGTTCAATGTTCAAAGTTCAAAGTAAAAAATTCAAAGTTCAAAGTAAAATGAAGAACGGATTATTAATTTTCAGTGCCCCATCGGGCAGCGGCAAGAGTACCATTGTTAACTGGCTGATGAAGGAGCATCCTGAGTTGAAGCTGGCCTTCTCTATCAGTTGCACCTCTCGTGCTCCTCGCGGTACAGAACAGAATGGTGTGGAATATTTCTTCCTCTCGCCAGAGGAATTCAAGGCGAAGATTGAGGCCGATGAGTTCCTGGAGTATGAGGAAGTTTACCAGGACCGATTCTATGGTACCTTGAAGTCGCAGGTAGAAAACCAGCTTGCCAATGGCGAGTCGGTGATTTTCGACGTGGATGTAAAAGGTGGCGTCAACATCAAGAAATTCTATGGCGAACGTGCCTTGAGCATCTTCGTGCAGCCTCCTTCGGTAGAGGAGTTGCGTCGCCGTCTGGTGGGTCGCAATACCGATGCGCCTGAAGTTATCGAGCAGCGCCTTGCCAAGGCTAGCTTCGAGCTGACCTTCGCTCCTCAGTTTGACCACGTGGTTGTAAACGACGACCTGGAGAAAGCCCAGCAGGAAGTTTACCAGCTAGTAAAGGACTTTTTGAGCAAATAATTGAAATGAAAAAGGTAGGAATCTTTGGCGGAAGCTTCAATCCTATCCATACCGGCCACATCGCATTGGCTAAAAGCCTTTGCGAGAAGGCGGGGTTGGACGAGGTGTGGTTTATGGTTTCACCCATGAACCCATTCAAGAAGACAGCCACCGACCTGCTCGATGACCACCTGCGCCTGGAAATGGTAGAGAAGGCATTGGAGAAGGAACCTCAGCTGAAGGCATGCGACTATGAGTTCCGCCTGCCCAAGCCTTCCTATACCTGGCACACGCTGCAAGCCATCAGCAAGGATTATCCGGAAACAGAGTTCACCCTGCTGATTGGCGGCGATAACTGGGCGGCATTCGACAAGTGGTATCACCATGACGACATCCTCGCCCACTACCCCATCGTGGTTTATCCTCGCCAAGGCTCCGGCATCGGTGAGGTTCCGGCAGGTGTAACCATCGTAGAGACTCCCCTGCTCAACATCAGCAGCACGGAGATAAGACAACACATCAAAGAAGGAAAGAGCATCGAAGGAATGGTTCCTCCATGCATCGAGAAGCTGGCTATCAAAAACTACAGCCCTCTCTCAACTTCCCTCTAAACTCTTTAAACTCTCCATTAAATCACATTTAACAACAAATAGAAAGATATGGGTTGGAAAGAAATTATCAAGAAGTGCCTGAGCTTAGTTTCGGCTCCTATTCGCAGGAATGCGAACTTCTTTGTGTTCATGTACTTATTAGGCATGATCAGTTCTATCGTGACCACACCAGCCAAGGGGTCTTTGTATGGTAATCTGTTCCTGGAACTCTTTACCGACCTCTACATCTTGTGTGCCATCCTCGCCATCTTCCCTAGGAAGGTGCGTTTGGGCTTACGTGGCGTGCTATACCTTATATTATATAGCGTCGCTGCCGCCGACACCTATTGCTTCGTGAATTTCGGTGCCACGCTCAATCCTTCTATGCTGATGCTGGTGGGCGAGACCAACAGTTCAGAGGCAAGCAGTTTCCTCTCGGCGCTTATCTCTACTGAGGTGATATTCAGTAGTGTGGGCTGGATTTTGCTCCTGGCACTCATCCAGATACTCATCGCCCTCTTCCGCAAACAACTCATCAAGGTTTACGTCTTCCTCATCACCGTACTCGAATTGGCTTCGCTCAAAAAACGGTTGATGGCCATTCCCCGTATGACGGCTGCCATGCCAGCCACCTTCGGCATCCTCTGTCTGGCGCTCCTGATTACGGGCGTCTGTACTTCCTGGCACAACAAGGCGGCTTATCACAAGCTCATGAATGGAAGCACCATCGGTGAAGTGGAGCATATCCTGACGGAGAAAGACCATGCCGTGCTCTATCTGCCAATCTACCGACTCCACTTCAGTATCTACGCCAACCAACTGGCGGCACATCAGATTACCCAACTCATCCATGCTGCCCATGAGGTGAAGGTAGATAGCTGCAGCTATCGCTCGCCTAACATCGTATTGATTATCGGTGAGAGCTTCGGTCGCCATCATTCCCAGCAGTATGGCTACTTCATGAATACCACCCCTCTGCAGGTGGCATTGGAGAAGAGCCGCAAACTGACCAAGTTTACCGATGTGGTGACTTGCTGGAACCTGACCAGTTTTGTATTCAAGAACATGCTTTCTACCCATGTTGTGGGCGAGAAGGGTGAATGGTGCGACTATCCGCTCTTCCCGGAGGTGTTCCGCAAGGCAGGCTATAACGTTACCTTCATCACCAACGAGTTCCTGCCACAGGCTAAGGAGGCGGTTTATGATTTCAGCGGCGGCTTCTTCCTGAACAACCCGGAACTAAGCAAACTGCAGTTTGACCATCGCAACACCCAGCTCCACGATTTGGACGACGGACTTCTGAAGGATTACGACGACAGTTTGAAGAACTTCCAGAAGGAACACAACCTCACCATCTTCCATCTGATGGGACAGCACGTGAACTACAAACAGCGCTATCGCATGAATCAGGGCAGATTCTGGGCAAGCAGTTATGAGGATAAGCGCCCTGAGCTGACCAATGCGCAGCGCAAGATGCTGAGTCATTACGACAACGCCACGCTCTACAACGACTCCATCGTGGCACAAATCGTAAAGCGATTCCAGAAACAGGATGCCATCGTCATCTACGTGCCAGACCATGGCGAGGAATGCTACGAGGAAAATCGCGGCTTCATCTGCCGTAACCACTCAGCCAATATCGACTGGCCTCTGGCACACTATGAGTTTGAGATTCCATTCTGGATTTATTGCTCACCGAAGTACATCAAGGCTCACCGCAAGATTTACAAGCAGATACGTGCCGCCAAGGACAAACGATTCATGACCGATGCCCTGCCCCACCTATTATTATATCTGGCAGGCATCGAAACTCCAACCTACAAGGAAGAGTACAATATCCTGAGTCCGAAGTACAACGAAATGCGTCCACGCATTCTCAAGAACTCTGTAGATTACGACAAGCTTCGTGATGAATATTATAAGAAACAAGAAAAGAAAGGAGCAAAGAAATGAATCAATCGATACTTTCAAGAAATGCATGCAATGCATTGAGAGGACTTGCCATCATCGGCATCTTCCTGCACAACTACTGCCACTGGCTCGGCCCTATCGTCAAGGAGAATGAGTATCAGTTCTTTCAGCGCAATGCGGACTGGCTGACACAGGTGCTGGCGAATCCCGACATCAACCTGCCGATCCACCTGCTGTCGTTCTTCGGCCATTACGGTGTGCCCGTGTTCCTCTTTCTGAGTGCATACGGACTGGTGATGAAGTATGAGGCAAAACCTCATATCACAGCAGAACAGCAAGCCCAGATGTATAGCATCTCGGGCAAGAACCAATCGTGGAGAATCAATTGGCGTGAACCTCTGCGCTTTATACGCTATCATTATCTGAAGCTCTTCAAGATGATGATAGTGGGATACGTGGCATTCACTCTGATAGATTACATCACCCCGGGTTCTCGCCACTACGAGGTATCGGGCATCGTTTCGATGCTGGGCATGTTTAATAATGTGCTGCCTAATCCTGACGACATCATCTGGCCGGGTCCTTACTGGTTCTTCGGTCTGATGCTGCAGTTATACATCGTATACCGCTTGTTTCTCTATCGCCGTCATTGGGGATGGACGGTGGGACTGATGCTTATCTGCATCGGCATCCAGCTCATCCTGGGCTTCGACAATCCGGAAAGCGAGGCGATGAATCGCTACCGCTACAACTTCATGGGCGGCATGCTGCCATTCGGACTGGGTATTCTCTATGCCCGCTATGGCGAGAAGATACTCATGACATTTCATTCGCCTATCACCAATTTCTTTGGCTGCATCTTCTGCATCTCGCTGATTTACAGTTTGAGTCTTAACATGATAGGATGGACCTTTGTTCCGTTCTTCATCTGTCTGCTCTGCGTACTCGTGGCAGAGATGCTGCAAGACATCAGTTGGCTGTCAGGTATTTATAAGGTTTTAGAGTGGATGGGCAGCATATCAGCCGCCCTCTTCGTGAGTCATCCGATTACCCGCAAAATCTTCATTCCTATCAGTCGTCATGGCGACATCTATGCCGGATTGCTGCTCTACATCATTGCCAGCATCTGCATAGCGTGGCTCTTTACTCAACTGATGAAGAAAATTCCGAATCCGAAGTACTAAACAAAGAGACGACCCATCATGCCAACACTCTCAAATAAGAATATAGTTATGACCATTGCTTCCCTGGCAATGGTCATAACCTTTATTGTTTATATAGAACATCATCATTGCCAGGAACAACTGTTGGCTCTATCGGGTGCCATCAGCAGTATCATGGCAAATGTCACGCATAGCAACAACCTCAATCTCCTGCTCATCGTCTGCATCATCGTTGTCGCCCTGTTAGATATCATTATCTATGCTTATCAAAAGAACCAGAAGAAAAGTTTAACGATAAGAAGAATGAAAGGTGATATGAACGAGATACAGGCAGAAATAGCAACAACAAAAGACAATTGCATCCAAGAACTGGCTGAAGTATCCCGAAAACTGGAATCGCTTATCAAGAAAGACCAAACCGTAATCAACAGGCAGAAAGAAGAACTAGCCAGCAAAAACAACAGACTAAAGGAACATACAAAAGACATCGCAGCCATTAGTGACGGTTTAAAAAGCCTGTATTATATTCTGAATGATGAAGAGGATCTCAAGTTAGACAAGCATCAGATAGAAAACATCACCAAATGCTACAGACTGATAGACGAAGACTTTGTTTCTCTTCTTGAGCATTTAAAGGGGAAACCGATCACCCCTAAAGAAGAGATGCTTAGCATTCTTTGGAGAATCGGAAAGGACAAGGAATCCGTGATGAAGATTCTAGGACTATCCAAAGACGGCTATCGCCAATTGAAATTTCGCACGTTGAAAAAGCTCAAACAAGAAACTTCATTCAAGCGTTTTTGTGATAATCTGGAGTAATCTTTTAAATCATTGGATTTCATATCATCTGGATATCAGCGATTTACAAGAAATGCTCTATAACATGCTATTGCATATTCCAAAAGAATCTGTTACCTTTGCAGTCAATTATTCACTCAAACCAAAAAGAAAATGACAGATATTCTTGTTCTAACATTGACCCTTCTCATCGCTTGGGGTGCCTATACTCTAGTAGGCAAAAACAGCAATGAAAAAAGCAAAGGCATATTGAGTCTGGCTTATATCTTCTGCATCATGACCGCCATGGAATATTACCAGGGAGGCATTGCGGGATGCATCGTTATCCTAAGCATTTCACTCGCACTCATATTCCTTCGTTATTTATGGAAGTCAGGACATAAACTTCCATGGACTATCACTCTTCTTGTCGAATGGACTTTCCCCATCGTCTTCTATAACACACTGGATAGATTCAGCGGACTATCCAGCGGAATATGTATGGCAATTACGCTTGCATCCACCCTCATAGGATTGGGAATTATCGTTTTTATCATCTTCAAACAAGAAAAATAACTCCTTTCATTTCGTTGAATCATTTTTTTTATGTATTTTTGCACAGAAGTATATAAAAACAAGAATGAATTGGAAGATTAAAGACATAGAACTGGCGAATATCAGCAGATTTCGCGGAGAATTGATGGGAGCGGCGATGCTCTTCATCATCCTCTTTCATGTGGCATTGCCTAGGGAAGACGCCTTCTACGGACTCCGAAGGATGGGCAATGTGGGGGTAGATATGTTCTTATTCCTCAGCGGAATAGGACTGTGGTTCTCGTGGATGAAGACTCCTTCGGCAAGGCATTTCTTCATCCGCCGCTATCTGCGCATCTATCCCACCTGGCTCATCATCGCTTGTCTCTTCTATATTCCTGGCTTTCACGGCGGAAGCACCTGGAATTGGGTCAATCTCTTTGGCGAGATAACCATCAACTGGGGATTCTGGCTGCACGACGAGCTTAACTTCTGGTATATTCCTGCCACGATGATGCTCTATCTCTTTGCCCCAGCCTACATGGAACTCATCAAACGGCATCCTATCTACCGATGGCTGCCGGTGGTGATGATTATGTGGTGCATCCTGGTACAATACGTTACGCCCATCCATCATGCCGTAGGACATCTTGAGATATTCTGGAGTCGTGTACCTATCTTCTTCATAGGCATCAACATGGGAGAGATGGTGCGACAGAAACAGACGCTGGATGGCGCATCGATATGGATGATATGGCTCATGTTCCTGATGACACTCCTGGCGAGCATCTTCCTGGAGCAGGAGAAACACGGCATGTTTCCACTCTTTCTGGAGCGCATGCTCTACATCCCGCTTACCATCACCAGCATCCTGCTGCTCAACCGTATCTTCCGCCGCACTCCCCATTGGTTCAACCGAAGCTTTATGCTTGTAGGAGCACTCAGCCTGGAATGTTATCTCATCCATATCCACTTTGTACTCAAATACATAGAGCCTCATCATTGGGGCTATTGGCCTACCTTCTTTGCCTGTATAGGCATCACCCTGCCTGCAGCATGGATACTGAGTAAGATAGCAGGCTGGATTTCCAGAGAATTATCTAAGATTATCAAGTAAAAAAGTTTTTTATGAACGAGAATAAAACAAAAGATAGTAAAGGCTTTGCTGCCTTGATGCGACTGATTCGCCCCAAGCAGTGGATAAAGAACATGTTTATCTTCGTGCCACTTTTCTTTGGTGGTGCCCTATTTCATACCGATGCCTTGCTGGCTGGCTTGATTACCTTCATAGCCTATAGCTTTGCAGCATCGAGCATCTATTGCTTCAACGACATCTATGATGTGGAGGCAGACCGCCGCCATCCCGTGAAATGCCATCGTCCGATAGCATCGGGAGCGGTGAGCGTAAAACAGGCATACGGACTGATGTTCCTGATGTTTGCCCTCTCGATGGGAGCGTGCAGTTTGCTCGATTCATGGAAAACAATGGGCGTCATTGCTTTCTATTGGCTTTTGAATCTCTGCTATTGCGCCAAACTGAAACAGTATGCCATCATCGATGTATGCATCGTAGCCTTCGGCTTCGTGCTCCGTCTGTTGGCTGGTGGTATAGCCACCCAAATCGTTCTGAGTAAATGGATTGTGTTGATGACTTTCCTTATCACCCTCTTCATGAGTTTTGCCAAGCGCCGCGATGACGTCTTGCGGATGGAGAAGACGGGCGAGGCACCTCGCAAGAATACCAGCAGATATAACCTCACATTCATCAATCAGGCGATAACCATCACCGCCTCAGTTACGCTGGTATGCTACATCATGTATACGGTGAGCCCTGAGGTTATCGAGAATTTCCACACAGAATACCTCTATCTTACCAGTGTCTTCGTATTGGTGGGCTTGCTGCGCTACATCCAGATAGCCGTGGTTGACCAGAAAAGCGGCGACCCTACGAAGATTATCCTGCGCGACAGAATCACCCAGTTTATCGTCCTCGCCTGGTTACTTTCATTCCTCTTCCTTATCTATATAGAATAAGGAGAGTACATCTTTATAAAAGAGCACATTTTAAACACAGAAAAAGAAATGAAGAAGAAATTATATTGTTTCGATTTCGACGGAACCCTCACCACGAGCGATACATTGCTTGAATTCATCAAGTATGCCAAGGGAAAGGGACGCTTTCTGATGGTATTCCTGATGTATAGCCCCTTACTGGTGCTGATGAAGCTGCACCTTTATCCCAACTGGAAGGCAAAACAGCAGATATTCGCCCACCTCTTCGCCGGCATGCGCATCGAGAAATTTGATGCGCTCTGCCGTGGTTTTGCCGAAGAGAATCAGCATCTGCTCCGTCCCAAAGGTATTACTTTGGTACATGAAGCATTGGTTGCAGGGGCAAAAGTATTCATTGTCAGCGCCAGCATCGACAACTGGGTACGCCCTTTCTTTGAGATACGTAATCTGAAAGGTATCCAGGTTTTGGGTACTCAGATAGAGGTAGTAGATGGCAAACTTACAGGCTATTTCAAGTCGAACAATTGCTACGGTAAGGAGAAGGTGAACCGCATTACAGAGGCACTAGTCTCTTCGCAAGCATCACATTCTGAATCTGCAAAATCTTTCGAGCGTTCTGAATATGAGATAGAAGCCTTTGGAGATAGTCGTGGCGACAAAGAGATGCTTGCCTTCGCCGACAAGGGACACTTCAAACCATTCAGAGAATAATAAACTTCCTGTTACAGAAAATAACATGATAAGAAATACTGAGAATATAACATGAAAAGAAATACAGACCTCGACTTGATACGAGCCATCCTCATCATTCTCATGATATTGATTCATATTGTGAGTTTCGGCAATGCATACCCACATCTGAAGGCTGGCATTCTCTCGTTTATGATGCCTACCTTCCTCATCATCACGGGTTATCTTGTCAATATCGAGAAAACCGGAAGACAGATGAGAAACTATCTGAAATGTCTCGCCCTGCCCTATGTCATCATGGTGACAGGATTCTCAGTCCTCTCCTATTATATGCCGGTGAGAGATGGCATCACAGAGCTCTCCCTCTCCGAGATAGGCGAGAAAATCTTCATCACTTCCATCGGGCCCTATTGGTTTATCCAAACTATGATTATCTGCGGAACACTCTATTACTTCTGCTTCCGTGGAAGGAATTGGAATGATTTACACAAGAATTATACAAAAAGAGATACCTATGCCAGCCTTTTCGTCTTCGCTCTTACGCTGCTCCTGATATCAGAAACTCCAGCCCTTTCGGCAAGTGCTGCTGCCTATTATTTCATCGGTGTAGTCATCCGACAGAGCAAGACGGAGTGGAGCAAGCTGTTCCGCCACGAATTCTTCGCCATTTTCCTGTGGATTTATCTGCTCTACCGCGATGACTGGTACGACTGGGGCAACCTGGCCATCGTCTTCTCCTGCTGGTGCTGTATCAGTAGCCTGCTGTTCCTGCAACACCTGCTCGATATTCCAGAACGCTTCAAGGATTTCAGTCCCATGATTGAAAAAGTGGCAAAGGTGACCAACAGAATCAAGGACACCTTATTATATATAGGGCGCAATACGCTGCCTATCTATCTCTTCCACCCCATCTTTACGATGGCTGCGAAGTTCTACCATCCCCTCTTTGCCTGGGATCCGAGCGATATCTCGTTTGCTGCCGTCACCGTTATCCTTGCCATTATAGGCAGCCTGCTCATCGCCAAGGTAATGGAGAAGACCAAACTGGCTTATCTCTTCGGAAAAGGGAAATTATTAAGATAAATCCAGACAGATCAATATTTTGTAGAAAGAATATTTGCTAAATACAGGAAAAAAGCGTATTTTTGCACGCCGAAAAAGATAAAACGATGAATATCAAGAAAAAGATAAACAACATGGATGACTCCAAACGAGAGAAGTTGGGCGAAGTCATCAGATTCGGCATCGTAGGCGGACTGGCTACGGTGCTGCAATATGGCATCTACCTGGCCATCATGCCAGTATTGAGCCATTTCATTCCACAAATGGGCGACCATACCTTGGCTACCACCGCCAATACCATCGCCTATATCGTGAGTTTCATCTTCAACTTCATCGCCAGCACCCGCTATACTTTTAAGGTGAAAGCGAATGCCAAGCGAGGAGCAGGATTCACACTCTCGCATGTCGTCAACTATTCGATGCAGACCATCTGTCTCAACCTCTTTGTTGGTCTGGGGCTCGCTAAACAATGGGCGATGATTCCAACGCTCTGCATCTGTATTCCTGTAAACTTCTTATTGGTAAGATTTTTCTTAAAGAAATAGAAAAGAGAAAGAAATAGAAAAGAGAAAGAAATGAAAAGGGTATTCGATATTTTTAGAATCAAGCGAGAGGAAAGAGGAGCGGCACTCGTGGCACTTATCATAGCATGTGCCCTCAACGCCCTGACTATCATCAAGTACTACACTCAATTCTCGCAAATCACAGACAGCTATCATAAGCTTTTCGTCAAAACCTTCCATGTGGCAGGTTTCGACCCACTTACCTACAGCATTGTATCTCACTGGGACACAGAATACAATGTATATCGCCACCCGCTGCTGGCGTTCTTCATGTATATTCCCAACCAGATTAACCAAGCGTGGATAGAACTCACGGGAACAAATGGAGCCCAGTTTATTGTGGGAGCCATTCTGGTATTCTGTGCCTTCTATTCATTCATCTTCCTTTACAGGATATTCAGAGAAGTAATTGACACCGAGCGTTTTGATGCCAACCTACTCTCTGCGTTCTATTTTTCATTCGCCTATGTGATGGTTTCGGCGATGGTACCCGACCATTTCATCATGTCGATGACGATATTGCTCTGTACGCTCTACATCACAGGCGTCTGCATCAAGAAAGGCAGAAAGCTCACCATCTGGCAAACCATCCTGCTCTTCGTATTTACCGCAGGTGTTTCACTCAACAATGGTTTGAAAACCTATCTTGCCGCCCTCTTCACCAACGGCAGGAAGTTTTTCGGAATCAAATACTTCCTGCTAGGCGTCATCCTGCCAGCTGCCCTCATGTGGGGCTTTGCAAGATGGGAATACCGTACCTTCGTATGGCCTAAGGAGATGGCCCGGCATGAGGCTAAGATGAAGAAAAACAAGGAAGCCACAGCCAAGATTTACCAGCAGTATCGAGATACTGCTCAGGTAAAAGACTCGGCAAAGGTAGAAGCAGCCGTCAAGAAAATCATCAAAGACAAAGCACACGACAAATATGTGCGCGACCATAAGCAGATATGGAACAAGAATACAGGCAAGCCTATCGCCAAGGGCGAATTCATGAACTGGACCGATAAAACAACCTCCAGAGGCGAAACCCTGGTAGAGAATTTCTTCGGCGAAGGCATCATGCTGCACCAGCAGAACCTCCTGGGCGACGTATTACGCAACCGTCCGGTCATCGTGAAATATCAATCGCCCGTCAATTATGTGGTAGAGGCATGCATCGTTCTGCTTTTCGTACTTGGAATCCTTGCCGGCAGGAAGTCTAAGTTCCTATGGCTCACCATGACGTTCTTCCTGATGGATGCCGCCCTCCACATCGGTTTGGGCTTCGGCATCAACGAGGTTTACATCATGACGGCACACTATATGTATGCCCTTCCTATCGCCATCGCCTTCCTGGCGCTCAAGGCAAAAGGAAAGAGCATCAAATGGGGATTCAGAGGATTGATGCTCGCCATCACCCTCTATCTTTGGATAAGCAATGGCTATCTGCTGGCAGGCTACATGCTAGGATAAGAAGCCTGAACCACAAGAAGCTGTTATCCAAAAGAAGTCTTGATCCAATGGATGATATCCTCATGCTTCATATCAAACTTACGGGCAAAGAGGCGGTTGCTTTGCTTCAACTCCTCTTTGTCTGCTAAGGTCCAGACGTATGGATTACCCCGTTTCCAATCTATGAGTCGCATGCAGCCTTCGTATTCATCTTTTTCTGAGTACAAGGCGGCTCTGAAGGCAGGATGGTTCCACACCAGGGTTTGCAAGAAGAATTCATCAGGGCAGAATGTGTAATTGAATCTCTTCAATACAAACGGCTTCTGGCTCACCACATACTCCACACATGCCTGCGTGATACTCACCCAGTTGGCACCCTTGGCAAAATCCATCTTCGGGCGATGCAGGAAAGGCATAAGAAGCATGGAAAGATATTTGTTGAGTCGCTTGGTGATGGCATTCAAAGCCCCAAACTTCGAGCGGGTAAGACTCGTAAAGAGCCAATAGCGCATCATCTTCCTACGGCAATCCCATTCAAATTCCTCACCATGATTGATGCCCACAAACTCCTTGTCCTGATGCTCATCGAAGAACTGATGAATGTAATCCTGCGATTTGATAGGCAAATCCTGTCCACTCAGCAGATGGTAGTAGGCATAAGGTCCATGCTTCAAAGCCTCCTCGAAAAGCACATACTCCGCCTTAATCTGACTCAGGTTTCCCCAACGCACATCCACCCTCTGCTCCAAGACAAAGAGGCGGGCCTTGGAAAGAGCCAGCGGTTCTGCACCCTCAAGCATATCCGATTTCCGGTCGATATGCAGAAATATATCATTTCGCTCATCATCGAGCATCGACAGCAATACCCTTAGAAGCGGCAAGCTGCCATGAGCCATTATCAGGAAAGCATGTTTCATTGTTACTATCTTTATCTGTTTTACTGTTTCAAATTACCATGTTCACATCATGGAAAACTCCATCATAATGGGCGCAAAGATACATCAAATAAAAGAGAACACAAAATAAAACTCCGTTTTTATCTAAAAAAGCCACAAAATAAAGCCTATCATTTTGAAGATTCAGAAAAAACAATTACTTTTGCAGCGTTAAGCCGATAATGCCGGATGCATCTATCCGACAAAAGGAGAAATAGAACAAGAGAAAATAATCAGAAAATGAACAATATATTTAAGATTAAAAAAGAAGAAAGGCTCTTTGCCTTGATTGCACTCATCACTATCATCGCCTTCAATGTGCTGATGATAACCTATCATTTTGAAGATTTCGGCAAACCGAAAGCTGGATTCTGGACGCTCTTTACCAAGAACTTTCAGATTTCAGGTTTCGACCCATACACCTATCTTACCCTCTCGAAGTGGAAGGTGTATTACACGGAGTATCGCCACCCCATGCTCCCATTCTTCCTCTATCCTTTCTCGGTACTGAACGGTTGGCTGATAGAACTCACCTCAAGAAACTGGGCAACTACCATCGTGGCGGTGATGATGACATTCTTCTCCACCTACTCCACTCTCTTCTTCCGAAGAATCTTCAGAGAGGTGATGCAGTTGAAGGCAATAGACAGCAATGTGCTTACGGCAATGCTCTTTTCGTTTGCCTACGTGCTGCTCGTCACCTTTGTGGATGACCATTTCGGCATGTCGCTTTTCTTCCTGTCGATGACACTTTATATAGCAGGCAAGCAGCAGCAGGAACACAGAAGCATGTCTTGGTGGCAAAGTGCCCTGCTCTTTTTCTTCACAGCAGGCATCACGCTGAGCAATGGCGCAAAGACCTTCCTTGCTGCCCTCTTTACCAATGGCAAAAGACTCTTCCGTCCGAAATATCTGGCATTGGGAATTATCTTGCCTACCCTGCTGATAGGAGCTGCAGGCATTTATCAGAACAAGGCATTCATTATTCCTAATCGCCTGGAAGGAGAACGACTCGTTGCTAAGAAAGCAGCAAAAGACAGCACCTTTAGGGCAAAAATGGAGCAGAAACAAAAGCACGATAAGGCTATCGCTGGCAAGAAAATCCAGAAACGAGGCATGCTTTCATGGGCTGATATGTCTATCTCCCGTTCTGAATCATTGGTAGAAAACGTTTTTGGCGAATCGCTTATCCTGCACAGAGAACATCTTCTGGAAGATATCCACAGCCATCGCCCGATTTTCGTGAAATACCAGACCCCTATTCCTTATATCATAGAGGGTATCATCGTCGTTTTGCTGTGCATCGGCTTTTGGAAGGGAAGAAAATCGGCCTTTCTCTGGCTCACAGCCTCATGGGTGGCATGCGATGCCTTCATCCACCTGGTAATGGGATTCGGACTGAACGAGGTTTATATCATGGCTGCCCATTGGGCGTTCATCATTCCTATCTGTATCGGATACATCATCAGAAACTGTAAGGAGAAATATCTGCCTTATCTTCGTGGAGGACTCGCAGTTATCACCATTTTCCTGTTCTTCTATAACAGCACGCTGATATTCGAGTATCTGACAAGATAAAAAAGTATCTTAGATTAAAACCATCATGCTGAAAGTAAGTATCTTAACCCCTATCTATGGGGTAGAAAAATATATCGAACAGTGCGCCCGCTCACTGTTCGAGCAGTCGTATGCATCTATCGAATACATCTTTGTAGATGACTGTACCCCCGATAAAAGCATCGGTATCCTACAATCGCTTCTCAAAGAATATCCGGAAAGAGCTCAACAGGTACGCATCATCCACCACGACAGGAATCGGGGCGTGGGTGCCGCAAGACAGACGGCATTGAGGGCGGCTACAGGCGACTATCTTTTATTTGCCGATAGCGATGACATGCTGCCGAAAGATGCTGTAGAGAAACTGACCACAAAAGCCGAAAGCACCCATGCCGATCTGATTGATGGCGGCTACCGGGAATGGTGCGAAGGAAAAGCAGGAAGACTCCAAAAACCTTTTGACGTTTCTGATGAGAAACTGCTCAAACTGCTCGTCTGCCAGAACATCATCACCAACCGTCTGTGGGGAAGAATCTATAAGCGTTCGCTCATCATGGAGCACAGGATATTCTTTGAAGAGGGCATCAACTATGCGGAAGATCTTTTCTGGAATGCCCAGTTCATGTTCTACGGCAAAAAGGTGAACATCGATGATGCGGTATATTATTACCGCACCGACAACGAGAATTCCTACAATCACAACATCTCAGAAAAGAATCTCCTGTCATACTTCAAGTCAACCCGCCGACTCATCGATTTCTTCGAGCAGAATGATAAGGAGCATCAGTACCTCAGGGCCACAGAGATAGGCATCGTCAATGCCTACCGCTGGGCGGCAAACGCACAGGTAGCCTTCAAAAAGGTGGATCAGGCGCTCGCCTACAAGCCTAAGAGCTGCCTCATCCGCCTTATCATCAAGCTCATCAAAAAAGGCGTACCTGTCAAGAAGGTGAATCTTATCTACCTCGCTTACAGAAGGCTATACACTCTTCTAATATCTGCACCTTCAGCAGTTTCATGATACAGAAGTAAATGGTGGCTGAAACCAGCAGACGAACCAGCAGCAAGAGATAGATGTTCTGCAAGCTGCGGGTAATGAAATAGGTGGCCACCATGGTGGCTGCCGCACATAGCATGAATGGCAGTATATCCTTTGCCACATCACGGAATCGCAAGCCGGCAACACGCTTCAGCATCCACTGCCAGACCAAGAGCCAGGCTATAATAAACAAAGTGTAGGCTATCACCATGGTCTGGATGCCATATTGATGACAGAACAATACCAAGGCCAACAAGCCCACTACCTGACCGATATTGCACCACATATACACATCAGAACGCCCCTTACTGATGGCCAGGTTCTGATAGAGCGTATAAATCGGCATAAAGGCACCGCTCACACAAAGAATCTGCAACAGCGGCACACTGGCTATCCATTTCTCATGAATCGTAATCAAGATGAATTCACGTGATACCAGGGTCAAGCCAAACATCAATGGAAAAGAAAGGAATGCCGTGAAACGGAGCATCTTTCTAAACACCATCAACTCGCGGTTCTTATCGTCCTGGATAGAAGCCAAGACGGGCTGCGCTATCTGTCCCACCGTATTGGCAACAAACGAATTAGCCTTGGTATCCCAGTTATAAGCCTGGCTATAGTTACCCACATCATTAATCGGATAAAATCGGCCAAACACAAAGGTCAAAACATTGTTGCTCACCGTATTGATGATGTTGGTTACCAGAAGTTTCACGCTGAATCCAAACATCTTCCTCACGGGTCCGAAATCGATATGAAAGTTCGGGCGCCATCCCGTATAATAATATCTTCCGATATTCAATACGAGGATGAAGATGACCTGCTGCCAAGCCAGACTCCAGTAAGCCATCCCGTTGAATGCCAGCACCAATCCCACGACATTCGAACTGATCAAAGCCATGAAATTAACAATGGTTATCTCCTTGTTCATCATGTTCTTCATCATATACCCGTTTTGGGCGATACCAAACGAAGAGATGAAGAAACTCAGGAACACGAAGCGCGACAAGGAGGTGAGACAAGGCTGATGGAAGAAATCAGCTATCAGCGGCGCACAGAAAAAGAGCGCCACATACATGGTAAGACTCACCAGGACATTAAACCAGAACACCGAATTATAATCGTTGTCGGTGGGTTTCCTGATATTCACCAATGCCTGGGTAAAGCCGCTACTCTGCAGATTGCCCGCAATCAGGGTGAAAATGGTGAGGATGCCGATAATACCATAATCGGCTGGCGACAACAAGCGCGCCAAGAAGATGCCAAAGAGAATATTGAGAACCTGGGTGGAGCCACTGTTCATAGCTCCCCAAAACAATCCCTTGGCGGTTTTTTCCTTTAATGATTCTGCCATCGTTTCTATCTGATAAATATGGAATATTACTTGATTTTACTTTTTAAAGTGCAAAAGTAGCATAAATAGTTTGAAGTTCAAAACTTTTTGCTTACTTTTGCAGTCGTAAAACAGAAAAAGTATGGATATTAAGAACATCAAGAAGGAATGGAACGCCACAATACTCGATATATTGAAGGCATTCATCGACATCTGCAACAAGTATCACCTCAGATATTACTGTTGTGCCGGCACCGCCATCGGAGCCGCCCGTCACCACGGAATGATTCCCTGGGACGATGACATCGACGTACTGATGCCACGCCCAGACTACGACCGTCTGCTCGAAATCGCCAAGCACGAAGACTTTGGCAAATACGAGGTAGTGACTCCGTACAACAACGAGTCGTATCCTCTGTATTTCTCTAAACTCGTGAATCGCGAAACCACCCTTATCGAAGAGAAGGAGCGTCCCTGCATCATCGGTCTTTACGTAGATATCTTCCCTCTTGATGCCACCGACGATGACCTGGAAACGGCGAAGGCTCTTTATCGCAAATACTCAAAGACCATCAACCGTCTGAACGCCGTAACCACCCACAACACCTTCATCGATTACATTTCCCTGCTCCTGCACAAGGAGACCTGGGGCCGGTTTGCCATCAAGACACTCGCCTTCTTCTGCCGAAGCAAGATGCGCCACCATCTTATCCAGCAGATGGACGAGATGAGTCATCGATATGACTTCGACAAGGCGAAGAACGTATTGGTGAATACGGGTTCCTATCATTACAAGGAGATTTTCCCGAAGGAATGGCTCGGCAAGGGAAAGGAATTCCCATTCGAAGATACCACCGTCTTGCTGCCAGAGCAGGCAGATACCTATCTGCGCCACTTCTTTGGCGACTATATGAAGTTCCCACCCGTAGAGCAAAGAGTAGAAAAGCACCTGCGCTACTATCTGAACATGGAAAAGAGAGAAACGTGGGACGAAATTAAAAGAAAGCTATAACACAAGAGAGGGTGTGTCATAAGCTTCTTAGGATATAGATAAGGCACGGATTACACGGATTACACGGATTTATAGTGCTAATATAAGTAAAGCGATTATCATCTCTCTTAAAAATCCATGTAATCCGTGTAATCCGTGCCTAAAAACTGTAAAGGACTGACTTTATGATACACCCTCATTTTATTCAGATGTGCTCTTTTCCACATCCTGCAAGGTATGTCCAAAACCTTCTTCCACATCAAAGAGCGGTCTCCAACCTAAAGCCTTGAGCTTATCCGTATTAAAGGTTGCCTTGGTGATAGGCGTGGTATTGCCCTGCTGCGCATCCTCCTCAGGAATATCAAACACCACCTTCCTATTCGCTTTCCTGGCTATCAGCTCTGCCAATTGGCGGATGGAGATATTTGATTCAGAATTCGCCACATTATAGGCATTGCCCCTTTCGCCATCCAGCAAGAGGCGCAAGATGGCATGGGCGGCATCTACCACATAGAGCCAGGAGCGGAAAGCCTCTCCCTTACTCTTCAGAACGATATCCTCACCCTTCAGGACATTGCGGATAAACTGGGCATACACCCGATTATCGCTCTCGGTAAAGCCGGGACCATAGGTATGGCTCAGTCTGGCTATCACCACATCGGCATCATACTCAGCTCCGTATGCCATGCAAAGCGTCTCGGCAGCTCGCTTCGACGATGGATAGCAGGCACGCACAGAGGCACAATCCACATATCCGCTGCTCTTCTCGGTAAACTCAGAACCATCGCCTTCGCCATAGATCTCGCCGGAAGAAACGTAAACCATGCGCTTCATGCGATGTCTCAATCCATATTCTATGAGATGGGACACACCATTGATATTGGCTTTCATCACCTCTACAGGTTCCCGACTGAAGAAATTAGGACTCGCATTGCTTGCCGCATCTATGATATAATCAGCCCCTTCAGCCAACTCGTCATAGACAGATTCCTCAATCATCCTATTCATGTTCTTGATGATAGGCAGGGTGACATCAATCTTTGCAAAGAAGAAAGACTCATCTTCCCAATAAGCCGCAAACTTCTGCTGGGCACGTTCCTTATTGCGACCAGCAGCTATCACTTTGTAGCATCTGGCGGGATTCTGCATCAGCACATCTACCACGCAACCTCCTACCAATCCCGTGGCACCCACCACAAGAATGGTCTTGTCACGCAAACGCTCCAAGTCTAATCCATCCTGGAAAAGACGGGTTATATCTTTCTGATAAGGTGAATATTCTAACATAAATCTAACAGTTGCCAAACATTTCCAACTTTAATCCATATTCTCATATAAAAGAGAACCATACTCCAACGTTATTTGAGCCAAGACTCCGGCTGAACCTTCATCAAAGCTTTCAGAATTTCCAGATCCTCCACAGTAGTAATCTTGATGTTCTTTTCTGAGCCAGGCACAATATGCATCTGCCTGCCTCCCAATTCCGCCATCAAGGTACAGGATGCCACCGAATTGGTGATGCCTTTCTCCTTGGCTTCCTCATGGGCTGCGATGAGGTTTCCCAACCGGAAAGTCTGAGGTGTCTGGGTACGGATTAACTTATCACGAGGAATACTTGTATTAGTCATGAAACCATCCTCACTCTCCAGGATAGCCTCTCTACATTTGATACCCGTAATGGCATAACCATACTTTTGGCAGATGGCGATATTGGATGAGATGATGTCTTGCGACAAGAGTGGGCGCACGGCATCATGCACCAAAACCAGGTCATCGTCAACACAGCCCATTTCCTTCAAACCGTAGATACCATTATGGATAGATTCCTGACCATTGCTGCCACCCGGGAATATCCATTTCAGTTTAGTGATGCAAAACTGATTGGCATAGGATTGCAACACGGTTTCCCAACCAGCCAGACAAACCACAGCAATCCCCTGAATATCGGGATGCTTCTGGAAAGCCATCATCGTATGAATGATGATAGGACAATTATCAACGTGCATAAACTGCTTAGGGATGTCTTGTCCCATACGATTGCCAGAACCTCCGGCTATGATAAGTGCATAGTTCATATCTGATATCTTTAAAATTAATTATTTCTGAATGATTCTTGCAGGATTCCCCACTACAGTTGCTCCATCAGGCACATTCTGGAAGACTACGGTTCCTGCCCCTATCGTTACATGATTACCAATGTGGACAGCGCCAAAGACAGTTGCACCAGTATAGATTTTCACATCATTTCCGATGGTTGGTCTTCCCCCCTTACCATTTCCCAACGTCACCATTTGCAGACAATAGAAATCATCACCTATGGAGTCGGCATTGAGATAGGTGGCATAACTATGTTCGAAATGTGCTCCTTTTCCTATATGCGGACACCAGATAGTCATGGTTCGTTCTGGCGGCAACAGCCAACTGATGAACACCGAGCGATACTCTCCCAGTCGATAATAGAAGAGATTACGGAAACTTCTTTCACGAGTGCAAGCCTTGATGAAGTTCAGTAACGTTGGCTTTTGGTCCTGCACCTTGACTAAATCAAGGTCTATCTCCTTCTTGTGAAGCAGATACATGGCTATATGTGGGAGCATTCTCACCGCAGAAGCCGACAATATGATAGTTTGTGCTATTGGATTCATGTTGCAAAGATACAATAAAATATAGAAACCATCATGCTTTTCACAGAAATTATTACTTAAGTAATCCTAAAACACATAAAAAAGCGCCAGTCTCCCGACTGACGCTTCCTTAATTTATCAAATATCGCTTACCAGATGTTACTCTCACCTGAAAAGCCTATTCCTATTAAATTTAAAAACTAAAGTTATTTACAATTGTCTAAAACATGAATATGAAAGTTATTTTTTATTTGAGTAATACTGTTTTATACGAATCAATTATTCCTGCCATCAAGTACAAACCCGATGCAAGAGTTATCTTTTCAAGTGCAAAGATAGGGGAAAAAATCGCAATATAGGGGTAAAATCTGATTTTTTAGGGGGTAATAATTGTTCACCACCCATATTTAAACAGCCAAAATGACCCCCATCGTAATTTTATCCACCTATTTTTTGAATATACCACGCACCACAAACCAGGCATGAACCAGCAAGGTGGTGATAATTCCATAATTACTCCTCATCACCTCGAAGCGTTCCTTGAGCGAAGCCTTATGGTTCTGTACCGACATACCCCCATCCAGATAGTTGGTGATGACGGCATTGACATTGCGTAAAGGCAGATGGCGACGTTCTGCCTCTCTCATGATGCGGATACACCAATCCACATCAGCCGAAAGGCGATAGTGTAAATCGTAATGCACCTCTCGGGCAATATCGGTACGGGCATAGAACGACTGATGGCACACCAGCATTCCCCACTTAAACGAACGCCAGGTCAACTTCTTGGGAGGAGTGAGACGACGATGGCGCAGGAAGCGCCCCTCGTCATTTACAATATCAGTATCACCATAAAGCACACCAGGCAAGATTTCCCCTTCTCCTACGCAGCCTTCCACATACTCCAAGGTGTCTTCCGAAGGAAACACGTCGCCCGCATTCAGAAACACGAGATAGTCGCCTGTGGCTCTATCAATGCCCTTATTCATGGCATCATAGAGACCTTTATCGGGTTCTGAACAGACTACTATCTCATGGGCATTCTCCCCTACTTGCGCCTTATGCTGATATGCCTTGACCATAGCCAGGGTCTTATCCTTAGACACGCCATCGATAATCAGATGCTCCACATTGCAATAAGTCTGCTTATTGACGCTATCCAATGTACGCTGCAACACACTTTCGGCATTAAACGTACAGGTAACTACGGTGAATTTAATCATAGATGATAGTTTTTGTAGGCCAATGTCTGATTATACACCTCTATATATCTAAGCGCCACCGAATGCTGCGAGTAGCATTGGGTCACCTTATGCAGGCAAGCCTGCTGCAAGTTCTTCATATCGGCTTCTTCCAATACCCAATGAATGCCCTCTGCCAAATCATCAGAATCACGATAGTTGGCCACATAGCCGGTCTTCTGATGGTCTATCATCTCAGGGATACCACCCACCTTAAAGCCCACGCTAGGCACACCACATGCCATAGACTCCATGATGGTGTTTGGCAAATTATCCTCCAGAGAAGGCAGAACAAAGACATCCACGGAATTATAGATATTCACAATTTGCTTCACATCGCTCACATAGCCCAGGGAATAAGAAGGCAAAGATAACTCAATTTCCTCGGAGTGACCTCCCAAGATAGCAATAGCCGTATGCTTCACCATATCCGGAAATTTCTTCACCAGCCTGTCTATCGCCTCCACGAAATACTTCATTCCCTTTCGCTCATCCGTTACACGCTGAGAAACAAAGAGAATGATGCGCTTGTCGGCAGGCAATCCGGCACGCAAGCGTGCCTCTGCCTTGTCTTGCGGGCAGAACACATGTGTATCAATCGGATTCGGAATATTAGTAATACGCTGACCTACGAAGAGGGCACTCTTCTTGGCCTGTTGCTCCAGCCATCTGCTGCAACTTACGAAATGAATGTTGCCACCATGATACAGTTCCTTCTTACGCCCGAATATCTTGGCAGAAACGTCGTTCTTGCTTCCCTTATGAGGCAAGAGCGGGCAATTTCCACAGGAAGAGGCATAGCGGTTGCATCCACGGGCATAATGACAGATGCCCGTAGCAGCCCAAAGGTCGTGCATCGTCCACACCACCGGTTTACCACTCTTCAATATCTTCCGGATGCTTTTCAATGAGAGCATACCCTGGTTGATCCAAGAAAGATGGATGACATCCGCTTCCTGAAACTCACGAAGCTTGGTAATATCCGATCCTGCCGTTGCCATATCTACTTCCCAGAGATGATGCTTCGAGAAATGAAGATGCCAGAATACGCACCAACGCTCCCACAGGAAGTTCCAGCGCAACTTGGAGGAACGGGGCAAACTGACAACGGTTATGTCATCAGTCTCCTTATCACGCACCAGCATCTTAGCCTTAACACCATTGTTGTTAAGGGCATCCATCAAGCGATTGGCAGCTACAGCCGCACCGCCTGTCTTCTCACTTGTATTTACTATAAGTACTCTCATCTTCTTATAATAGCTTTTATTTATAGCTTTCAGTTGCAAAGATAACGAAAAAAAATGTGCTAACAAAAGAAATGAAGGCTTTTCTTTAAAGATTCGCTCCAAAAAGTGGGATGACAGTCAATAAGACTAGTTAATAAGACTAGTAATAAAACCTTTTATCACTAATAGAAAAAGTTATGTTCCTTAGAAGAAAGTTATGTTCAAAGCTTTGAATACACATTCAAAGGTTATGAACCAAGATTGAGATAAGCCTCAAGCAAAAAGAAACATGCCACAACTCTCAACGAGCTGTGGCATGCACTTATGTTTAACTTAAAAAAATCTAATCAAAATAGTCTCACGACCTTCTCAATTATCTGTTAAACAATCTACCTTAAAACCTAATAACTAAAAACCTAAATCTATTACTACTAACCTAAACAATCTATTAACCTTTTGACGGTGCAAAGATACGATGATTTTTTCTATTTACCAAATGTTTCATCAAAAAAATGCTTCCTTTTTGAATATTTTTTGATTTGCATCAAAGGAATTGCTATAAATCAATAGTTCTTAACACCTTTTGAGTGTAATTATGCCCTTTGTATCAACACAGTGGCATAAGCTGAGATTCCTTCCATTCTTCCCGTAAAGCCGAGCTTTTCGGTGGTTGTTGCCTTAATGGAAATCTGATCCTCATCCACTCCCATCACTTCTGCCAGACAAGCCTTCATGGCTGGCACATGAGGATTGAGTTTTGGGCGCTCGGCACAGACTGTGGCATCGATATTGCCCAAGGAATATCCCTTGGTAGCAATCAGGTCCATAGTCTTCTTGAGCAATATCTTGGAATCCACATCCAGTGTCTCTGCTGCCGTATCAGGGAAGTGATAACCGATGTCGCGCATATTGGCAGCACCCAAAAGTGCATCGCAAATGGCATGTATCAATACATCGGCATCGCTATGACCCAGCAATCCCAACTCATAGTCTATCTTGATTCCTCCGAGCCACAAATCGCGGTTCTCCACCAACTTGTGGACATCATATCCAAATCCTACACGTATATCCATATTATATTCCTCCCAACATCTATAAATTATCAACTATAAACTATTAACTTAAAGAACTATCTCTTAAAGAGGTCCTTCAAACCATCCATATCGAATGAAAGAGTGAAGCGCAAAGTCTGATCCAATGGGTTACTCTTGGCTGTAGCCACCACATAGGCAGCATCCAGCGAGAAGACGTTCATCTTGAAACCGGCACCCACGGTGAAATACTTGCGGTTACCCTTGCTCTGGCTCTCATGGTGATAACCGGCACGGAGCGCAAACTTATCGTTATAGATATACTCTGCACCTACACCATAGTTGATTTCCTCCAACTCCTCCTTGAAGCCGCCTGGAGCATCGCCGAAACTCTTGAAAATACCGCTGATACCCGAAATATCATCATATTCACGATGCACACGGTCTTCATACTCCGAGTTATCCTCTCCCTCTTCCTGAGCAGGAACGGTAGGAACCAGGTACTTATTGGCATCGGCAGAAATCGTGAAACGGTTGTACTCGTCAATAGGAATCATCAGGGATGCACCCAGACGCATGTTGGTAGGCAGGAACTCACCATACTCCTTACCGCTGAAGGTAATCTTACTACCGATGTTAGAGATATTCAAACCCACGCCCAACTGGCACTCACGCTGTCCGATGTTGATATAGTTCTGATAGTAGGCAGCAATATCGGCTGCAAAGGCTGAAGCTGGAGAGTTTTCCTCTGTATAGTCGAAACGCAAATCGGAATAAATCCAGCGGATAGCTGCAGCCAGGGAGAACTTCTCGCTCAGCATCATAGAGTAAGCCACATCCAACGACATCTCGTATGGATTGATGGTCATGGCATTGGCATTCACGTTAGGATCTTGTGTAAACACTTCACCCATGTTGAAATAGCGGAGAGAAGCTGACACGGCACTATAGTCTCCGATGCGATAGTAACCCGACAGATAAGCCAGGTTCATATCGTTGACCAAAGAGCGCAGCCATGGGGTAAAGTTCAAAGCCACTCCTGCCCTGGAGATGTTAAACGGATATTTAGCCGGGTTCCAATACTGTGAATTCACATCCGGATCGGTAGCCACACCCACATCTCCCAAACCGCCACCACGGGCATCAGGGGCTATGGTCTGCGAGATCACCGCATAGTTCACCGGATTGAAAAGAGACTCTTTTGTATCGTCATCATTCGCACTTGCATTCAATGCGAACACTGAGAGCAAGCCTATTGCGAATATTCTGATTGTTCTTCTATTCATCATTTCTTATATTATTTATTGTTTCTTTATTCTTTCTTATATTCAAGCACTTACATCATCCAAAAAGCTTATCTTACGACTATCAGTTTTTTGGCCTTCGAAGTATAACTGCTTCCTTCTGAAGCCACCTTCACCCGATACAGATAAACACCCGTACCCAATGGTCGCCCGCCATCTACCGACAGGTTCCATGTCACAGTATAGGTATCAGATGTAGGGATTCCACTCTCAGCATGACGCCAGAGCTGTCTGCCCGATGTATCAAAGAGTTCGATAACCACATCCATATTGCTCTCCCTTCTATCATGCGATACGATGAAGGTGGTAGAGGTCTTTGCCGGATTCTCTGTTACACCAATATCGAAGAGCGATGGTCTCAAGCCTGACACCACGTTGAAGTTGAGCGTTGTGGCAGAACTGTTGTTCTGGATATCCCAAGCTCTGAAGGTAAGCTGGTGCTTGCCTGGTGCCAACTCAGGAATACTATAATAGGTAGAACCACTGGTATAGGTGCCGAAGTCGTAGGTGAAATAATCATTGAGATTGTAAGTCTTGGTCATATCACCATCAATCACCAACTGCAAATCGTGACCGATACCACTTCCTGCAGCATTGATGCCATCCCTATCCGAAAGCTTAGCCACAAAGAATGGAGTGGTATTCACATCGCCTCCATCCACAAATGATGGCGAGTTAAGATAACAGTAGATAGATGGACCGACGGAATCGTTTCTTGATTCTACGCTACCACCCACCGTAAACTTCTCACTGGTTCCATGAGCTCTCATCGTCTTATCATTGCTGATGGAATAAAGGTTCAGCAATCCCGTAGCATCCGAATAGTTGATATCCTTTGGAACGGCAAAGCTGAAAGAGAACTTTCCGTTTGATACGCTGTCGGAGCCCTGATAGAGCGTTTTCTGGCGATCATAGAACTGGAAGGCTTTATCTGCTTCTTTCGTGTTATTCAGTTTACAGGTAATGAGTTCCTTGGAATCTCTCACCGTAGCAGTAACCACGCCCTGATAGTCTGTCTTTCCTTCTATATGACCGGCAATCCTGGCTATAGAACCAGCTTTCAATTTCGGCATCGTATCAGTACGCTCGCAAGCAATGCCATTGATGGAATCGAGCACCACCTTCATGGTAGGGAAATTCAGCGATAAGGCAGGGTCACCCAGCAGGGAATATTGCAGATGGTTTTGCGTGCGATCACTCTCACCTTCTTTCGCAGCTCCGGTCATCACATCATTCTGTGCCAACCGGTGGGCTTCGCCGATGGTGATAGGCTTACCATTCACAGTACTTAACACGCGACGCATAAAAGCACGATTGATATACTTGTTCTCCTGGGCAAACACCGTACGTGTGGTACCATAGAAGGCCACGGCTCCTCCATTTGCATTCAGCAAGGCGGACTCGCCAACCGTAGAAACCACACCATCGAATGGCATGATGTCGCAGGAAGCCGTTACCCACAAAGGCAAGTTAGCATTACGGAAATTTTCAAAATCCGTAATCTTGAGCACACTTTCATGCGATATCTGCGTCTGGCTTCCATGTCCGGCATAATCCATAATCAAAGCACCCGCATTTTGCTGCTGCTTGATGATTCTAGTCACCTCTGGGTAGGTATTACCCGTAGAAGAGGTCTCTAGGGTATAAGCATCCCACATCACCTTCTTTATCAGATAGTCAGGATAAAGCGTAGCCACATCATCAGCCACTTCATTCGCATCCTTCATGTGGAGGTTGTCGTTCCCGTCGTCACCCATGAACATCAGGGTATTCTGCCAGGCACCGGCATTTTCGTTCTTCATATAGTTGATGGTCTTATCAACCATAATCTTGGCTTCTTCGGCTGTAGTCACAGGGAATCTTCCCACGGCAATATCCTGCAACTCCGTTTTAGGATCTCCGCCTTTTCCTTCGCCGATGATACCCAACCAACTATCACTCACGTAACAATATACCTCACTGAAAGAGTCTTCGCTCTCATGACAGAGCAAAAAGTCATCCGGATTCAGGCTGCGGCAATCGGATGTAAGCATTCTATTATCCCACACGCAATCTCCGAAAAGCAAGAGATATTTCGGCATATCTTCTGCCTTGGTTGCCTTATCGGTCAACATACGCAGATAGCGGCGATAGGCATTGGCATCAGGGGTTCCACTGGAGAATTCATTATACAATTCATCAGCAGGAACAATGTTCACACGGAGACTATCGTGGCTTTCGTGGAATTCCTTCAGTCTCTGAGCCTGCTTCAGCAGTTTCTGGGATGTAGGAATGATGATGACCATATCTGCCAGCGGATCGGCATGATGATCCTGATTGGTAATGCCATAAACATACTGGGCTGCAGGAACCTCCTTGCCAAAACCGGCAAATGGAATTTCAGCGTCCCAGCGCATGGATACATAATCCAGACGCACAGGACCTCCCGTAAGCGGCTTGATGGAAATCGTATCTTTCTCCTTCAAATCGGAAAGGAAATAGGAAGTACTGTTCACTACTCCCTTGGAATAAGTTCCTCCCGAACTATTGAGAGGAAGTGTCAAGGCCAAAGTCCCCAAGGCGGTTCCATTCTTGAGAATTGAAACCGTACTGTTGATACCTGAACTGACAGCCACAGTCACCTTTCCGCTAGAATTGCCTGTTTTATTAACAATCACCACATTCTGGCTTTCTCCCACTTTCACCGCAGTTGGGTTGAAGAGATTTCTTCCTCCCGGGAACCAGCTGTAGCCATCCACCTCATAAAGCGAGTGATAATGCTCACTCTGCGGATAGTTGGCCTGCACAAAGGCAGCCGAATCTATCAAGGTAGGAGCCTCATCAGTCTGGGTAATGAAATAATAGCCGTAATCAGAATATGGATTTCTAACACGAAGGTCGTTTTTCCAACTCACAGGTCCACGTGCATAGAAATAATGCTTTCCATCCACCACACACTGTTCTACTTCCTTCAAATCATCAGTTTCCTTGATGTCTTCTGCATAAAGTGCCTCATTTTGCAGATTACCGCCATAGCCATAGATTTTCACCTTATTGATGTCGGTAAAACCTGCTCTACGCACCACATCCGTAGTCAGCTGATGCACACCTGTTTCACTCACTCTAATCTTAGCCCATTTCCCGCTTGCCAACACCGAGTGTGCTGCATAGATGGAATTAGCATCATTATCTGCACGACTCAGCAAGCGAGCCTTGATTTGGGCACGCTTCAAGGGGCGGACTTTCACGTCCAGCATGAAGCTCGCCAAAACCTGATAACGATTGTTGCGGAATACCAAAGGAGAGAAAGTAACAACCAGCAAGCCCTCCTTACGGCATTCAGTAACTTGCTGGCTGATAGCCACCTGTTCAGGAAGCGCTGCTCCCGAGAGGCGGTTATAGTTTACAATATCGGTAGCCGGCATATCCACATACTCCGGATATTTCACCTCTACCGTATAAATAGAATCTTGATAAGCTCCTTGCAGGGGGAAGGAATACACAAATTGAGGCAACACCGAATCTACCTTCACTTCTTGCGAGGTGAGGTTAAAGAATTTCTGTGCCGAAGCAGGCATTGCCATCGCCATGAGGCACAACCAAAGTCCGAAGACCTTCCAAATCTTATTTCTGTTCATATATTCCTAAGCAAGGATTTTAGATCCATCCCATAAAGGGACTTCAATTCGATTATTTACAATGAAAGTCGAGCACCTTTCTATCTTCCAGATAGCCCTCCAGGTGGTCGTCAATCTTCACTGGGCCACAGCCCGTAGGACAACCCGTATAGAGCAGGTCACCTGTCTTCAGCGTGAAGTACTGACTGATGTACGAGATAATCTCATCCACCTTGTAGAGCATATCGCTCGAACAGCCTTCCTGTACGTTCTCACCATTGATGTTGAGATGGAAATGGATAGCCTGGATGTCGCGGAACTTCTGGATGTCTACCCATTCTCCGATGGCGGCAGAACCGTCGAATCCCTTGGCAAGTTCCCATGGCTGACCCGCCTCTCTCAGCTTCTTCTGCATCTCGCGGGCGGTAAAGTCGATGCCCACGGTCACCGCATCATAATAGCGGTGGGCGAAACGCTGCGGAATGGTCTTGCCCAACTTGCAGATGCGCACCACCAGTTCGGTCTCATACTCTATTCTTCCCAGATGATCCGGGATGAAGAAAGGCTTGCCGTTGTTGAGCAGCGCAGAATCAGCCTTGGTAAAAATAACAGGACGCTCTGGTTTAGATAACGTACCATGCAGCGATTTATTGTGTTCGGTATAGTTCATACCGATAGCAAATATCTTCATAACCCCAAAAATATATATAAAAAAGAAAGGGGAGTTAGAAGCAAAGCAATGCTTTAACTCCATAACTCCCGGATATTCTAATTTAACTATAAGTCAAATTAATGCTTGCTTTTGAGTAATGATTACTCAGCAGCAAGAGTAAAGCGCTGGTAAGCAACGATCTTGAGATCCTTGCTCTGAGAAGCGAGGTACTGAGCAACAGTCTGCTTGTCACCATCACCGAACTGGAACTCCTGGTCAACGAGGCAGTTCTCCTTGAAGAACTTAGCCAGACGACCGTTAGCGATATTCTGGATCATAGTTGGGTTCAAAGAAGCAGCCTTCTCCTCACCTACAGTCTTCTTGATGTTGCGAGCCTCCTCAGCCTGCTCAGGAGTCAACCAACCCTTCTTGGTGTTGCTCTCGATGTGATCCTCAGAGTCAACGTGAGCTGGGTTGATGCCAGCCTTCTTCAAAGCAGCGTTCACTGCCTTCTCTACGAGCTCCTCCTTAGTCTTGGCAACAGCAACCTCGAGCTCAGTCTTCTTTGTCTCCTCAGAAACAGAAGACTCGTCGAGAGCTACAGGGCGCATAGCAGCTACCTGCATAGCTACCTTGTGACCAGCCTCCTCGTTGTTCTCGTTGAGCTGAACCATAGTACAGAGAGTGTGCTTGTTCATGTGGTCGTAAACCTCGATGTTATCACCCTCGAGAACGCAGTAGCCGTCGAGCTCCATCTTCTCGCCAGTGATACCAGAGCGCTGTGTAACAGCAGCCTGAGCATCAGACTCGCCAACCTTCAAAGCCTTCACCTCGTCGAGGGTGTGAGCCTTTGCAGCGATAGCAGCGTCGAGGATGTCAGATGTCAACTTGATGAAGTCAGCACCGTTAGCTACGAAGTCAGTCTCACACTTCAGAGCGATGATCGCAGCGAAATCGTTAACCTTCTTAACGAGCACGCAACCGTTAGAAGTCTCACGGTCAGAACGCTTAGCAGCGATAGCGAGACCACGCTCACGGAGCAACTCCTTTGCCTTATCGAAATCACCTTCAGCCTCTGTGAGTGCCTTCTTAACGTCAGCAAGACCAGCACCAGTCATAGCGCGAAGTTTCTTGATATCTTCAATTGAAACAGCCATAATATTTTTCTAATATTAAAAAGTTAATAATAATCTTTGGTTTAAAAGTACTAAAGCCATCGAATCATAAAACAGAATCAATGGCTCCAGTATATTTTTGTTTGCCTAATTACTCAGCCTCGTCCTTGCGAGCAGCCTTCTTCTTAGGCTGATCCTTCTGCTCTGCAGCAGCCTTGTCGTCAGCCTTCTCAGCCTTACGCTCCTCAAGACCCTCAGCGATAGCACCGCAAACTGCAGCGAGGATAGCCTCTACTGAGTCCTTAGCGTCATCGTTAGCTGGGATAACGTAGTCGATATTCTTTGGATCTGAGTTAGTATCAACGATACCGAACACAGGGATACCAAGACGGTTAGCCTCCTTAACAGCGATGTGCTCCTTCATTACGTCAACAACGAAGAGTGCGCTTGGGAGACGAGTCAAGTCTGCGATAGAACCGAGGTTCTTCTCCAACTTAGCGCGCTGGCGGCTAATCTGCAGCAACTCACGCTTTGAGAGGTTAGAGAATGTACCATCGTTCAACAGCTTGTCGATGTTTGTCATTTTCTTAACGGCCTTACGGATTGTAGGGAAGTTGGTAAGCATACCACCAGCCCAACGCTCGTTTACGTATGGCATATTGATAGAAGCTGCCTTCTCGGCAACTGTATCCTTAGCTTGTTTTTTAGTAGCGACAAACAGGATCTTCTTACCTGTCTTGGCGATTTCCTTGAGGGCCTCAGCAGCCTCGTCAACCTTAGCAACAGTCTTGTTGAGGTCGATAATATGAATACCGTTACGCTCCATGAAGATGTAAGGAGCCATTGCTGGGTTCCACTTGCGACGGAGGTGTCCGAAGTGGCAACCTGCCTGAAGTAACTGGTCAAAATTTGTTCTTGACATTGTCTTTTCTTGTTTAAATGTTGTTTACTTTCTTTTTGAATTCTAATCTAGAATCAGTCGATGAGTAGTCCCCGATTAATGGAATCTCACCGATTTAGATACTAAACTTGTTAGTTCAGCTATATATAATCTGTATATATATAAAATATGTATAAGATTAACGCTTGCTGAACTGGAAGCGACGACGAGCCTTTGGCTGACCTGGCTTCTTACGCTCTACAGCACGTGAGTCACGTGTCATGAAGCCTGCGTCCTTCAAAGCCTTCTTATCGTTAGCGTCGATCTTAACGAGTGCGCGAGCGATAGCGAGGCGGAGAGCCTGGCTCTGACCTGTGAAACCACCACCGTCGAGGTTTGCCTTAATATCATACTTACCCTCAGCCTCGAGCAACTGCAATGGCTGCTTTACTACATAGCGAAGGATTGCTGATGGGAAATATGTCTCAATATCTTTCTTGTTAATTGTGATCTTACCTGTACCCTCTGTGAGGTATACACGAGCTACAGCGCTCTTACGGCGACCAATTGCATTAATTACTTCCATTCTACCTTAAATTATTTATACTGGTTAATATCAATTGCCTTTGGCTGCTGAGCCTCATGCTTGTGCTCTGTGCCATCGTAAATGAAGAGGTTGTCCATCAAAGAGCGACCGAGAGGGCCCTTTGGTAACATACCCTTAACTGCGTGACGGAGGATCTTGTCCATACCATCAGGACGCTTGCGCAACTCAGCTGGAGTATTGAAGCGCTGACCACCAGGGTAACCAGTGTAACGTGTGTAAACCTTATCAGTCTCCTTCTTGCCAGAGAATACAGCCTTAGCTGCGTTGATAATGATTACGTTGTCACCACAATCTACGTGTGGAGTGAAAGTTGGCTTGTACTTACCACGAAGCAACTTAGCAACCTTTGAGCAAAGGCGACCAACTACCTGGTCTGTTGCGTCGATTACAACCCACTCTTTCTTAGCTGTCTCCTTATTAACAGAGATAGTCTTGAAACTTAATGTGTCCATTTTAAATTTTAAATTTACTACTAAAAAACGTTTTTAATCTTTTTCTTACTCACTTATGTTTCGGATAGGTGATTCTCTAACCGCAAATCCCGGCCACAGGACGTGCTATTAACACACCATACCCAGGGGACTCTAAGTGTATCCCCGAAATAATCGGACTGCAAAATTACACATTTTTATTTGATTATGTGAATGTTACGAGTCCCGCGCCCCATCTTTTATGAATCTTTAACTCAATTTACGCTTTATTACTCATGATGGGCATAAAAAAGCCCCCTCAGCATATTTGCTAAGGGAGCTTATCTAAAGCCTAATAAGAACCCGGTTTTTCGGGTTAATGAGAGATTTGAATTACTTCAAAACCACCTTCTTGCCATTGATGATGACAAGACCCTTGGCAGACTTGCTTACACGCTTGCCATCAAGAGAGTAAACATTGCCAGCCTTAACAGTCTTGTTAACTGTAATATCGCTGATGCCGGTAGCCACCTTCTGAGCCTCAGCATACACACCTAAAGCACTTTGCTTGAAAAAGCCGAAATTCTCAGCATATTCGGCAATCTGCTTCTCTGTATAAGGAGCTGTGCCCTCGGCTGGAGCCTGAGCAAACACAGCAGCAAAATTCTTCCAATATTCAGAACTTTCCTGCATCATAGAAAGGTCGTACTCAGGGAAATCCTTCTTTACCTTGGCTATTTCTGCACCCAATGAATCAAGGGTTGCAGTGATGGAATCCACCAAAGCTCCTGCCAGTTTTGCAGAAGCCACGAGGGAATCAGCCTTTGCGCTGATGGCATCAAACTGGTCGCACATCTCCTTAGCCTTTTCAGCAGACTCGATAGGACCACCCATCATGATAGGCATGTAAATCTGCATCATGTCGGCATCCAGGTCATCGAAAGAAGGCGCATAATAATTCTGCACGTTCTCAGGAACCTTTCCCAAACATTCAGACTTATGCATAGAAGCATTCTGATAATGAGTATTCACCTGGAAAGAATAAACCTCCTGCTCAGCATTCTTCACTGCATCCTTGAGACCTTCTGCCATCTCTGTTACAGTAGCCTGATAGCTTTCAATCTCAGCCACAGTAAGAGTTTGTGCAGAAAACTTCTCCTTTACCTCTGCTGCCATGTCATCAAGGGACTCCTTGTTATACTCCAACGAGTTCTTGGTATCTTCTGCATCCGCATACTTCTCGTTGATTTCCTTCAACATGGCCTCGATACTCTGACGCAACTTATAAATAGAGTCCTGCAGTGCATTATACTGCTCTTCTGTTGCAAGAGTCTGACCCTCTTCTGCTGCAGCAGCAAATGGCTGGGCAGCTGATACTGAAATAGCTGGCGCTGCGCTCAACATGAGCATAGCGGCAAAAAGTAGTTGTTTCTTCATTTTACTCTCTTTTAAAAAGTTAATACTAATATTTATTATTTCACGATTTTATATACCTTGTTTCCCTGCTTCACGATGTAAATGCCGTGGCGCATCTCCTTGGCAGATACCAGGCGACCGTTGATATCGTAGCATTTTATCTGACCATTACCAGAGTAGTCGGTAGTGATGAAGCCAATGCCCGTAGAACTTGCAGGTACCACGATGAGTTCCTTTGAATCGTAAGAAAGCTCACCTTCCTTCTTGGCGTTTACAACCAGAGCATAGGTGGATCCTGATTCCAGACCGGAGAATGCAAACTCCGTCTTACCATTGGTAGAAACCTTCTGATAAGCTGCCACAGGCTCGTGCTTCAGGGCATTGCATCCCAAAAGGACATCGTCGATATAGAAGGCACCGGAAGTACGCTGGATGACTTTCAGTCTCACTGAATCAGCCAACTCCGGCAATTCATAGCTGTAAGCATTGCCCGAAGCCATGTCGGCACCACCCTGCAAGGCGGCAATCTGCTTCCATTCTCCATCCTGATAAGCCTCTACTGCCAAGGTTGCCTTGGTTGAAGAAGAAGACTTGGCGAAGAACTTCACAGAAGAGATACGTTCCTTGGCAGATGCCATCTTCAGATAAGAATTCTTCTTGTTCAGACGGAGACAAGGCACTTCCTCGCCATACGAAGTCATGCTCAGGTTTCCATCAGTTTCCCAAAGTGATGGCATGCCCTCCAGTTCGTTGCCGAAGTCATAGCCCTTCTGGGTTGCCTCTGAAGCATAAACCAATTGATGCAAGGTCACCACGTAATCGTCTACGGTATCCATTCCTGTCCATGAAGCCGTAAAGCCCGTTTCATCCACAGCTGTTGTCTTCACGTCCGTCACATAATACTTGCTGAAAGGTATTGCGGTGGTTGTGAACTGCTGGGTGTAGACGTCAGAAGAATAAGATCCGCGATCAGCCTTCAAGGTCATCTCGTAGGTGGTTTCAGGCTTCAAGCCCTCGATAGGGAGCGAAGACTGCGCCTCGGTATATACCTTATTATCATAGAGCGGCAGAACTTCTTTCTTGCCATCCACCACAGAGCAGATGTTCAATATGTATCTCTTGGCAACAGGCACATCAGCCCATCCTACCACAACGCTGCTATCCTTTACCTCGGCAACCTTCACTTCCGGCGTATTCAGCTTCAGGTCCAGTCCGCCGAGCATAAGATTGATGATGCCATCTTTCTCCTCGATATCATCCAGCGACATCACCTTGCCGCCCGACCAGGAAGTCAAATCGCATTGGGTTACCTTCGAAGTTCCAGGGTACGGATCTCCCGTACGGGAATTGTCGGTACGCTTGTTATCAGCTTCAACGATATCAATGCGCTGATGAGAGCCCGTGATGTTCACCTCGTTTTTTTCCCAAGTCTTGGCATCGAAGTCGATATGCCAGAGCAGCATGCCATGGCCAGGGATAAACTCATCCCATCCCTTCTGCTGGCGATTCTCCATGATGAAGTATTCCTCATCGTTGGTTCCACCCACAGGCACCACGTATGCCTTGTTGCTGTCGTTCAGATCAGGCAGAACGTTGAGGGTATCCACTCCGCTGTTCAATACGGTCAGGTCGAGCCATCCCAGGCAGGCACGCTCGTAGGCAGAGAATGCCGCAGGCGTATTGCCGTTGTTGTTGTAGGAAGCCCTATCCATGGTATCGAAGGAACCAGGGGTAAAGGTTGCCATGCCATAATATATATCATAATGATCGGCAAGACCGAGCACATGGCCGAATTCATGTACGAAGGTACCGATGCCCGCAGGCTGCGGTGTGATGATGGTACCATTGATTTCGTTGCTGCAGGTATAGTTTCCCACCTCGATGCCATCCAGCTTCAGCGACTTCTGGGTAGTCCCAGCTTCCTTGGCGATATCGGAATAATAGGCAGAATGTGGCCAGATGGCATTGCCATCACCCGAATCAGCCTCACCCTTTCCGGCATAGAAGAAATAGATATTGTCGATGAAGCCATCCTGGTTGTGATCATACTGCGAGAAATCCACCAACGGGTCGGCAAGAGTACAAGCCTCTCTCACGAACTCCTCCAGGGCTACCGGATTATCCGTAGAAGAACCCTTATTGGCTCCATAATAAGAATACTTCTTTGGCAATGTTACAGGGCCGATGACATCAAACTGAGGTTGGAATTTGCCATTGGAGCTGTTCACATAGAAATCTCTCGCACTTCCGTTGGCACCATTGCTATAAGTGAATCCCTCTTCATTGAGCATATTGTTGAAGAACTGATGCGCATCGCTACCCACGGTAGAGAACTTCGTATCAGCAAACTGCACCAAGATGACCAATGAGTGAACTTCGCCTGTGGTAGGGAAATTGGTAATTCTCTCTTCCTGCGGGTTGCTGCTGGAGCGGGAGACCAGCGATGGAATCGCTGGGAACGGGGGCGCAGATTTGACACTGGCTTTCAGAGCTGCATTTCTGCGGGCAGCAAAGGATTGCTGCAACTGCTGCAGACGGGCACGCTTGAAAGACTCCAAGATGGCTGCCTTATCCTGGCTTTCGATGAACTTCTTGACCTGAGCACTTCTGTCAGAAGCCTCTGTAGCCTTGATGCCACTAGCCTGCACCTCACCATTCTTCCAGTCGGCATACTCGTAGTTTCGCAGCTGTGCATTGAACACGAGCGGAATACCGTCGGAAGTCATCACATAATGGCCATGCTCATCACCATGCATCTGGATGGTGATCCAGGAGCCATCAGCCTGCTTCACCTTCAAAGGTTTCGGATAAGCAGGAATAGCAAAGGTGGCCTGCACAAAGCAGACCACCAATAAACTGAATATGATTAATTTTTTCATACTTACTTGATAACAAACTTGGCTGTAGCCTTATGACCAGCCTTATCAGTTGCCTTTACGATGTAGAGACCAGAGGTCAAACCTGCTGTGCTGAATGCAGCACCAGAAGTCTTGCCTACGAGCTTGCCGTTTACGCTGTAAACATAGATAGCGTCAGCACCCTCGGCAGAAATCTGAGCGTCAGCAGCCTTGATAACCAAGGCTGCAGCATCCTCTACGTTCTCGATACCGCTTACATAGTTCTTGAGAACTGTTACATTGATTGTAGCAGAGAACTCACCGAAGCTAACGGTAACCTCACCGATACCCGTCTTCGTACCCTTGATAACCAGGTCGATGCTGTTGCCATGAGCCTCACCGAGAGTAGCAGTAGCATTACCAGTAGCAGAAACTTCCAGGTCAGACTCCAGGTCTGCGTTCTCCATACCATATACAGAAACCTGAACTACAACAGCGCCCTTATCGTCAGTACCTACAGTTACATCATCTGCGCTAACAGCGAGAGCCTTTGCGATATTGTTGAAGTAAAGAGTAGGAACCTTGCTTCCGTCCTCCTTCCAAGGCTCAGCGAGAGTGCTTCCGTAAGCATACTCCAAACCTGCGAAGAAGTCCTTGTTCATTTCCTTGGCTGCCTTGAAGGCACCCTCAACGCTGGCAGCATCAGTGTTGCCCACATTGTTGGCAGTATAGTTGTTAGAAAAGCGAGTCTCTGTCTTAGGAGTCTCACCCGCAGCATAGTCCTCATCAGCGATAGTTCTACCGGCAATCTGATGAGTAGTAGCAGGGTTGCTTACCTCTTCACCATTCTCGAAAGCCTTGATAGATCCGTCGAAGACGCAGTTCTTTACATAACCGGCACCACCATTCCAGGCGCTCTCCATCATACCAACGATACCACCTGCAGCATATCCGTTCCAGGCAGACTTGCTGGTTGCTACGATATCAGCATGGCTGATCACATTAGAGATACCGTTGAAGAAATTATCACCGATGAAACCACCTACAGTATTCTCTGCAGTCAACTTACCGCGAACCTCGCAGTTGGAGAACGCACACTTATCCTGAATAGAACCGGCAATACCAACGATACCACCCAGATTGCTCTTGGCTGTGGCATTTACATTTGCATAGCATGCATTTACGCCAGAACTTGTACGAGTCTGACCAACGATACCACCCACATTCTCTGAGTTAGGCAAAGAGATTTCACCCTGGAAAGAACTGTTGGCAATATTGGTATAGAGATTAGCGCAACCTACGAGACCACCCGCAGCAGAAACCATTGCATCCTCGCCGGCAATCTTGGCACCATAAACAAATACACTATCCACATTGGCACCCTTAGCCTTGCCATCTGCAGAATTGCTGGTCTCACCAGCCAACACACCTATATACTGGTTGGTATTGGTTACATCAACAGTAGGGTTCACGAAAATCAAATTCTTGGCAACACCTTTGATATCGAGTGAGCCAAACAAACCTACATGACCTTCTGTAGTTCTGATACCGAGGTTATATACAGTATGACCATCACCATCCAAAGAACCAGTGAAGCTCTTGATAGGAGTCCACCACTGTGCAGCCTTCGCCATATCGATGTCAGCCACCAGCTTGTAGCTCTTGGTTGGCTCCAGAGCCATCTGCTGGAAGTCACCAGTAGTAGAAATCAGGTATGGATCCTCTACAGTACCCTTACCACCCTGCTCAAACTTGGTGAAAGGAAGGTCGTAGAAGCTCATGTCATACTTGTTGTTCTCAGTATCGCTGAACACAACGAACATCTGGTACTTGCCCAATTCGTTCATCACTGGGAAACCTGCCTGTGAGATAGAATGAGTATCATCACCACGCCATGACTTCAGGACGGTGCCGTCAACCTTGGCAACCTCCAAGACATTGTCGAGCTTGTTGCTACCATCCTCGCGGCGTTTCTTGGCAAGGTATACATATTCCATATCATCATCTGTGTTAAAGAGATATGGGTTGAGTGATGTGCTGTTGAGCAATGGAGTGAAGAGCTCAGCCTGTGTACCCAGGTTAAGTCTGTCTACGTGATCGATAGTGCAGTCAGGGTTCACCCAAGCGATAGGAGCCAGAACCTCGCCAGCCTCGGTCCCCTCAGCATTTGCCAAAGCAATGACATACTGGTAGCCCTGCGCATTGGCAGAAGTTGGGTAACGGTCGAAGTTAGATGAGATATTGTTACCGTCGATGTTCTGTGGCAACACACCTGCCTTCTCGCAGGAAGGAACATCTACCAGCTGAATCTGCTGGCCAGCACTCTCACCTGTACCCAGGGTCTGCAGGAACCACATCTGGTCAGACTTGCCATGGATGGTGTTCAGCAAAGCCCACTGGTTGCTTGTCACATTGTCGCAGATATCCTTCAACTTACCATGCTCTGAATCGTAAACGGCAAAAGAAGCCAGGTCGGCATCCAGAGAAGGAGTATAGTCGAGAAGCTCTACCACGTAGTTCAATTTGCCGTTGTTGCTGAAGTAGCCCTTTGACAAGTCGTTGTTGCCGAAGAGACCGAAGGCAGCAGAACGGTAAGGAACGCCCTCAGGAGCATTGATGGAAACACGGAGGCTATCCACCTGCTTGTAGTTCTTGTCCAAAGTTTTCAACACCAGGAAGTTGTCTGGATTCTGTGTGATATCCAGGTTACCATCACCTGCATCGGTATCGGTATATGGCTTCTCATACTGTGCCAGAACATAGTAAGGAGTGCCATCCACGTTCATACAGTTGAAGCAGGAACCCTGCAGATAGTTGATTTTGTTATCGATGTTGAAGCTGAAGGTATGCTCCACGTACCAATTGTCCTGTCCCGAGGCAGGAGGAGCGATGACATCGATGTTATACAGGCTGTCAGACTCGTGGGTCATGATCAGGCGCTGGTAGCTGTTCCAGCCCTTAGATGCATCGAATACCAGACCGGTACCCTCCATCTCGAACTTGATTTCACCGGTATTGACATCGTAGGCACGAGTCAGATACTTGTTTTCGCCGTTGAAGGCATCGTGGAACTCCACCAGGATTTCGTTAGACTTCCCGTCCTTATCGAAAAGTTTCTTGGTAACAGGACCGTATGGAGTGATGTTTGCCACATGCTTCCATCCTTCAGGAACCTTGACGCTGAAAGAGCCCACTTGCTTGTGGTTGTTATCGAACAGCGTGATTTCTGAAGACTCATGGAAGTGAGCAGTATAATACTCGCTGTATACAGAGTCTCTTGAAGTAATGCTCTGGGTGAAATACCAGTTGCCGCCGTCAGAACCGGTAACCCATCCGTAAGCCTCGCCCGAAGCTGAATTGGTTGGGGTATCGCCTACGCGTGTAGGAGCATTGCTGATGTTGGCAAAGCCTGCCTGGCGCATCTGGTAAGCACTGTTGCTGCGATCCACCATGCCTGGCACAGAAACCAGGCGATGGATATCAGCATTCTTAAACTTCTTGGCAAACGAAGCCTTGCTGGAGGCCATCGCCGCTGTGCCGCTTGCTCCCAGGAGCAAAGAAAGGCAAAGTGTAGATAATAATCTCATGATTACTTATTTTATTAAGTTTATTTTTTGATAGATGATTTGCGATACGACTGCCATACTGCAAGCTTGGCTGCCATACTGCTGGCAGATGGACCCATCTGGCGGGCCAGGGCTGGAGCCTGACGCTTCGCAGAAGATGCATCAGCATCCTTTGGAATATCCATGAGGAATGGCTGTACCATCCAACCCTGATCGGTAAGATAGTTAGACTTAGAAGGACTCTTCGCCTTGAACACCTGCAGGATCATAGCCAGGAAGTTGCCCGACTGATTTTTGACATTGTAGGCAGTACCGCCAAAGAATCCGTAAGTTCCATACTGCTCACTATACTTGAATGTGGCAGAAATAACTCCAGACTCAGTACCCATGAAATAAGCACCCTCCTCGTCGAGGAAGGTATCGTAGATATAGTACTTGCCCACCTTACCCAGGCACTGGCTGCTGTGGGTCTCCACGCTACCTGTAGCCTCGTTCACTGTGATTGGGAATACCAGTCCCAATTCAGGAATAGAAAGTTCGGTGCGGCTCAATGTAGCATGAACAGTCTGCTGCTCCAGCTTGTCATCCTCATTGAAATCATAGTAAGAATAAACATACTCGCCGGCAATATCATGGTCGAAGTCAAACTGCTTCACTACGAAAGAGTCGGCAACGGCTGCCACCTGATACTTGATGTAGTCGGCACGGAGATGACCTGTTGTATTCTCGCTGAGCGATACCTTCAATTCCTTGCTGTCGGTATCCACCGAAGCCTTTACCCACTCAGGAGCATAGGTAATCTTGATATCAGAGTTGGAACTGTATGCCTTCACGAACTCAGTAGCCTCGTCGCTGCTGAAAACCATGTCAGACTTGTCCATCTCGAGCACCAGACCATACTGAGAAACATTGATTACCACAGAGTCGGCCTCTGTCTTCTTAATAACCAGCTTGGCGTTGCGCGACTGGCGTGAGTCGTTGGCAAGAGCAGCCAGCTTCACGGTGCTGCCCTCTATGCTGGCACTGAGCCATGAAGGTTCGTCGGTGTAAGCCTTGGCAGGAGTACAGTCCACGGTTACTTCACCCTCGCTGGCATTAGGTCCGAGCGAAGTCTGGGCAGAAAGCACGTTGATAGTGCTCTCGGCCACAGCCTGATAATCGCTGTCACTGCTGCATGAGGCCATCAGCCCCATGGCAGCCATACCTATTATATATATAGATTTCTTCATCTTACTTGATTATTTGTTTGGAGTCAAATTAGAAAGATAATACCATTCGATGACAAACACATACTTATTGTTCTCCTTGATAGGCTCTCCTTTTGTGGTACAAGCCAGGGCAACGAATGTATCAGAAGCATAGCCCTCAGAAGCCAGAGTGCCATCATCCTCGAAGTCACCTTCCTGAGATACGCCGTGCCATACCACGTTCATACCACCCTGTCCGAGTAGCATTCCCTTATTCAGGTCGGCATTCATCAGCCACAGGGCTGGATATCTTCCGCTAGGGTCATCAATCAGCTGAGAAGGCAGATTGAGCGCACCCGTCTCCGGGTTGAAGCTCAAACCGATATTATAGGTATATCCGCCAGTGGTGAATGTACCCTTCAGCATGTTTTCCTGGTCTTCCACCTTCGAGATGGTCATATCGCAGGAACCCTGCATGGCAGAGAGGGTCCATTTGCCTATCCAGGTATCGATGCTAGGAGCGTAGGTAGTCAAGGTCAGAGCCTCGTTGCCCTTTGCGGTCATCACGCCTGCCTTGCTTACCAGGAAGTCCTGAACCTTGTCATCACCCAGAGCCACAGGCTCGTTAACGGCATGGATACCGGTAGGAGTAACATAGAAAGGCTGCTCTACCACCTGTCCGTCGGCAGTGCGCGAAAGGATGCGGCGTGTAGCGGAATTAATCTCCACCATCTTGCTGGCATCCGAAGAATTGCCTACGCTGTAGTTCACGCCCAGGCGCTTCTGCACGTCAGCGATGCTGTCCAGATAGGAAGTCCAGTCTACGTCGTCAGCCAGACGGGTGAATACCATCTCATTCTCCCACTTCTTTCCTCTTACGAAGATACTGTCTTCTGTAAGTCTGGTAATGACGAACTCCCAGTCGCCCTGGTCACCTTCAATCTCACCGTAAGTAGGTTCTCCCAGGAAATGGAAGATGTCGTTATAGGTGTTGAAAGAGAGCACAGGTCCCATGCTGCGGTCAACGGTATAACTGGATGTGGCGCGCTCGGTAGGTGCAGCAACGGCTGTATCGCCAGCCACGGTCACCTTGCCATTGGCAAACTTCATGAGGAAGGTATAGCCGCCACCGGTCATTCCCTTGCCTGTGAAATAATGAAGCTGCCATCCGTTTTCAGAAGATTCCAGAATCTTCTGGGTATTCTCAACGGTGCTCTCGATGCGGTTGGCAGCCGACTCGTCGAAGAATTCCTTGTCATCGTGCAGACACGACTGCAAGCTCATACTGCCCAACAAGCAAACGATAGCTATAAATATATGTTTCATAAATCTATTCTATTTTAAATGTTCCAAATCCAAAGAACTCAACTCACTGCCTCTGCGCAGGATGGCTGCACGCAGCACATCGATATCCACATTCCATGAATCCTGCATGTAGTTTCTCACGATGTTAAGCTTCTGGTTCAATGCAGATACAGCCTCGTCGCCACCTACCTTCTGGGCATCGTCGAGGATAGCCTGCCACTGCTCAGGAGTATAAGTGATATAGGTAGACAGCATCTCGGCAAAGTCCTCCAAACCCTCTGACATGGCGTATGGGGTAACAAAGCCCTTGCCGTGAGCCACAGAATCTGCTATCTGATACCAGTTACCACTCACGTAGCCCGACTCGGTAATCTTGTTATAAGATGTGTCGTAAGGCTTCTTCTGGTTCAGGATGTGGGTGAACTCGTGGTGCATGGTGTGGAAGTAATACTGAGTCATTGATGCATAGCTCTCAAGCATGGCATCGGTCAGGTTGTTCACCATGTAGAGTGTTACCTTCAAGCCGCCCTCGGCAGTACCCAGAACCATGGTTCCGTTGCTGTTGTAAGCCGGACTACCGATCAGGTGGATTACTCTTGGCACATTGTGCTTCACGAAATCAGGACCCAGCACCTCGGCGTATGAATCGAGCCAGAGATACTTGATGATGATAGCCAGCTTGGCAGACTTTGCCGAATCGGCTGGAGTCAGGGTATAAGTATAGTCAGACTCGATGTCCTCCATCTTATACTTGAAATCGATGTTGTAAGGACTGGTGTAGTTCTTCTGCAACCACAAGTCCAGGCTGTCTCTCTGTGGAGAGGTGACAGGGAAGATGGTTGGATCGTCCGGGTCATTGTCTGAGCAAGACACGAAGCCCAGGCCCATCACCAATGCCAACATCAACATATATATATTATGTTTCATTTCTTACTATTACTTTATGTTTTTTACTTATTGCGAGGGTTTGGTGTAACACCTGCAGTGATTACATCCTGTGGCAACTGGATGGCGAGACGTGGGTCGCGTGCCTCCATGGTGTCGGTGATGTCTGTAATCTTGTAGTTGCTCTTCACGTCACGGCGATAGATGGTGATGCCGTAGCGCTTCACATCCTGCATGCGCAAGCCCTCGTGAACGGTCATGATTCGGCGCAGGTGAAGGATGCACTGCAGCATAGGCTCCTCTGTATCCTTGTCGATGGCGAAGCTGGTGTGCAGTGCCTTGCGTGGAGTTGGCTTTTCAGGAGTGTAATAAGCGGTAACATCATCGCTGTAGAACTTCTTCACGTCATCCAGGGTAAGCTGCACGCCTGTCTTTGAGAAGGCAGCCAACTCGGTGTTCAAATCGTTCAGAGCCTCTGCATAATGACCGAGCAATGCCTGTGCCTCAGCTCTTACGAGCAGGGTCTCATCGGCTGTAAACTCTGCATATACTGCGTGAGGAGTACCGATACCTGCCTGGATATCAGCATACTCGAAATCGTAAGGAACCTTACGTACGATATACTTTGAAAGAGATGCATTAGAGAACACGGTGTAGTTGAACACCTTGTCGCTGAAGCCCCAAGGACCTTCTGACTGAACGGTTTCCTTGGCTGCTACGATGGCACTGTGTGCATACTTGTCACCATACTGGAACGGACCTCCGATGACTCCCCATTCAGAAACAACCACCTGCAGCAGCAGGTTTGCCTTCACAGATGAGTTGATGTAGGCATTAGGCTGAATCTGCTTGTTGGCAGAAAGAGCACCCCAGGTGTTCCAGTCTCTCAGCATACCCTTGGCGTTGCTGCCCAACACCTTGTTGGCATACTCCACAGCCTTGTCATACTTCTGGTAATAGAGGTAGAAACGGGCTGCGAAAGCGGCAGCAGAAGTAGATGTGAAGTGGAACTTAGGCTTGTCGTAGGTAGAACCTACCAGCTTCAAGCCTTCCTGCAAGTCCTTGTCAATCTTGGCATAAAGCTCAGCCAGGGTACCACGGTCGTACTTCACGTGTACATTGGTTTCAACCACCTCTGGGTAAGGAAGACCCAGGTCTGTGGCTGCTGTGGTCTCGTCGTAAGCCATGCAGAATACGTTAGCCAACTGGAACATGGCATAGGCACGGCACAGGAGAGCCTCACCCTTCTGAGCAGAATAAGAGCTCTGGTCTTTCTGACTGTTGATGTGTTCCAAAGCGATATTGGCTGTGGTAATGGCATCATAATAGGTAGACCAGTAAGTAGCAGGAGCCTCGTAAGCACTGGTCTCAGTGATGTCGGCCCATTCGTATGCCTGCTGCTGAAAGCGGTCGGCAGCATCCCAACCGGTGTTCAGGTTACAATCGGTATTGTCAGAATACATCTCCAGCAGATAGGCTGGATGCACCTGTGGGTAGGCATTAACCAGAAGCTTCGACACATCGGTAGGGCTCTGCAGGTCCAGACGGCTATCTGGCTGCTTGTCCAGATAATCGTTGCAGGAAGTCATGCCAGCCGACAGTGCCAACGCTACAATGGCGATATATAATTTCTTTATTTTCATTTTTATTTTCTACAATAATTAAAGTCCAAGTTTCAATGTAAGAGTAAACTGCTTTGGCATTGGCGAAGCCACACCACCCGCATTCATGAACTCAGGATCCTGACCGTTCAGCTTCTTGTCTGCATAGAGCAGCATGAGGTTGGTAGCCTGAAGTTTCAATGAGATGTTGTTCACTGGTGAGTTCTCCAACCAGCGGTGTGGGAAGTCGTATGCCAGTGAAATCTCCTTCAGGCGGATGAAGTCACCCTTGGCTGTGCGAACAGAAGTATAGTTGTAAGCATTGTAGGCAGTGCTCAGCAATGTACGGTTCTGCTCATACTCATAACGGCTCACTACACCAGGCACATTGGTAACATTCTCATCACCAGGCTGCATCCAGCGGTTCTTGAAATCGTGGTTCATAGATGTCAAGTCGTTATACTTGGCTTTGAAAACCGGGTCAAGACGCACCACGTTGCCGAAGGCGTATGTAAGGAACAGGTTCAGATGGAAACCCTTATAGTTAAAGGTGTTACCCAGGGAACCATTGTAGATAGGGTCTGTAGAACCCTCGTAAATCAGATAGTCGGTATTGTTACGCTCCTGGAAGTTGAGGTCACCCACGGTAGCCTGACCCTTCTCGTTGATGCATACAGGATTGCCCTTCTCGTTGATGCCCACGAATGGGATGGAGAACAAGGCACGGGCTGGATAACCCTGCTTCGCAAAACCGTTACCCTGAACCAGGTCGATGACGCGGCCCTGATTGTAGAGGTCGGTAATCTCTGTGCGGTTGTGAGAGTAGATCAGACTGGTCTGCCAGCTGAAATCATTGGTCTTCACGTTGGTAGAAGAGATGCTCAACTCCTCACCCCATGACTTCATGGAACCCACATTGGCATAGGCTGTGCCATAGAGCTGGGTAACGGTAGGAGCAATCTCATCGAAGTTGCGACGCTGATATACATCGAATGTAACGTTCAGACGGTTGTTGAAGAAACCAGCATCCACACCGAAGTTGAACTCGTGCTTCTTCTCGTAGGTAAGCTCGTCATTACCGAGTGCTGCTACCACGAATCCCAACTCCTTGTCGGTAGTAGTAGGACGGTAAGGAGTATTCATAGAGAGCTTGGTGAGCGCATTGCAGTAAGATGCATCAGGAGGAGTACCAGTCAAACTGTAAGACACACGGAAGGTGAGGCTTGACAGTGGCTTGAGCTTAGGGAAGAAGCTCTCCTCGTGTACGTTCCATGCACCAGATACGTTCCATGTAGGCATCCAACGTGCCTTGGTGGTACGGCCCATCTGGTTAGAACCCTCGTAGCGGAATGTTCCGTTCACTACATACTTTCCGTTGAACGAATAAGTGGCATTGGCATAGAATGCCGCACTGCGTGAATCGGTGTTGCGCAGGCTGTAGTAGTTGGAGTTCTCCTGATCCAGCTTCTTGAAGTAGAGATACTCAAAGTAAGCAGTCTCGCCACGGTAGTTCATGCCCCAACCGTTAAACCAGCTGCGGTTACGGCTGATGCTGGTAGTCTCGAGACCACCGAAGAGGTTGACGATGTGCTTATGCGCAAAAGTATGGTTGTAGTTGGCTGTGGCACGGAAGTCATAGTCCAACATACGGTTCTCTGTGCGCTGATAGATACCACCCTGCTTCAATACGGATACTGGCAGGGCATAGAGGTCGTCCTTGTCAGTGAAGAGCAGCTTGTTGGCATCACGAATCAGCGAGTTGTCCATGGCGCGGTAAGCCAACGCCTGGTTGGAATCTTCCAGGATGTTGTGCTCCTGCGAAGAAGTGCTGTACTTGATGGCACCCAGTGTAGAGAGTTCCAGATCCTTGAAAGGCTTCCACTTCAGCTCCATCTGGAACTTGGCATCAGCCACGTTCAGGTCGATGTAGTTGCTCTCCAGCTCATGCAGGATGTTGAATGCTGCATAGTTGGCATGATAATATGTATAAGGATCCAGCGCACGCGATGTGTTCAGCGCGTAAGAGTATGGGTTGATATCGAAGTCACGCTTCACCTGACCTGATACCACGTCCACATCCTGTCCCAGTGTACCTGGAGCCTTCTGCTTACGGTAAGAACCGCCACCAATCAGGTTGACAGAGAGGTTATCCAGAATATGATGGGTCATATTCATACTCACGGTATAACGGTTCACCTTGCTATCCTTGTACCATCCCGGGTCAACCATGGCAGAAAGTGAAGCGTAGTAGTTACTCTTCTCGGTACCGCCGCTCAAGCTAACAGAGTGGTTCTGCATGATGGCAGAAGAGAAAAGCTGCTTGAACCAGTTGGTATTGCGATACTCCGCCTGCTGCAGGTAGGCATTCTGAGCCTCCTGGGTGTTGGCGAGACCGAACATACCAGTGGTGCTGTTGTAGGTGTTGATCATCTCATACATCTTTCCATATACACCATAGTCGCTGCCATTGAGGATATCAGAAAGATTGAGCCATCCCTTATCCTTCAACTCCTTGTAGATGGCCATCTGGTCCTGAGAGTTGAGAATATCGAAATTGCCGTAAGAAGGAATCAGACGGGTGGTAAACTCACCGGTGTAGTTCAGGTGAGCCTGTCCCTGCTTACCCTTCTTGGTAGTAACGACGATGACACCTGCCATCGCGCGCGCACCATAGATAGAGGTAGCGGAACCGTCCTTCAGAATCTGGAAGCTTTCGATATCATCAGAGTTCAATCCTGCGATGGCAGAAGAAATCAGGGTCTCCGGGTCACCGGAAGCCAAGTCGTCTGCGCTCACGTCGGAAACATCCTCCATGATAACGCCATCCACAACCCAGAGAGGCTTGGAAGAACCATAGATAGATGTTGCACCACGCACACGGATCTTAGGAGCAGAACCGAAGGTACCACTCACGTTCTGCACGGATACACCGGCAGCACGACCCTCCAGAGAGCGGCTGATGTCGGCAACACCATTCAATTTAGCTTCCTCTGCGTTTACTCGGTCGGTAGCACCGGTAAACAAACGTCGGTCTGTTTTCTGCATACCAGTGACAACCACTTCCTGCAACTGCGCTTCAGGACGAAGCACCACCTTCATGTTGGCAGTGGCAGCCAATGTCTGACTTTTCATTCCCACGTAGCTAAACACGAGTTTAGTTCCGTTAGGAACATTCAGCTTAAATTTACCGTCAATATCCGTGACTGTACCCTTACTGGCAGCTCCTCCTGAAATCAGGACAGAGGCACCGATAATCGGCTCATTGTCATCCGCAGATATTACGGTTCCAGATACGTCGATCTGGGCAAACGCAGCTCCGATGCTCATCAAGAGACAAACAAAGAAGAGCGAGAGTCTTTTTTCCATAATTTCTCGTCTTAATTTTAAAATTATTATGTAATAATGTGATATCGGCTGCAAAATTACAATAAAAATATGAAATATTATCATTTTTTGCATAAAATCTGCAAAAATATGCGCTTTTCCGTATTTTTGGTAAGATAAAATGAGGATTTTATAAGAAATAGATAGTATAAGGCCATGATAAGGCTACAAAATATAAGCGAGTGTAGTGGCATTATTCATCGGATTACGCTGAATAAACGGAACCTTAACCGCCTTCCTCGGATTACTCACGGATTTTAAACGGAAACTCGACCTGACGGTCGTGGCGATACCCCCTAAAGCTGGAACGCTAATGCGCTAGCCCAATGGCCGTAAGGCCAAATCCGTTTAAATTCCGTGCGTAATCCGTGAAGCAAGAATGTTCCGTTAACTCAGCGTAATCCGATGAAGAAAATCGATAAAAAAATGAAAAAGAGGGTGTGTCTTGGACTTCTGACACACCCTCATGAACACTTAAGATATGGTACAAATATATCAGATGATGGTAATCCAGATGTCCTCCTCCTTCTGCTGCGCCTCATTCATTTTCTTCATCAACCGATGCAGCCAGATGCGGGAGTTCACCACCATGCCCTTCACCCTGTTCTCGCCCACCAGAATGCAGCCCTGGGTATCTTCCGCCTTGTTGCCGGCATGGATGCGGATGCCCTCGAAGCCCGGCACGCCCATCAGATAAGGCAGCCACTTCTTGAACTTCTGAGACATGGTGATGAACACATGATAGGTGCCCTCGGGGATGGCGGTATGCCCCGGAATCTTTCTCGCCACCTTGCCGCTCACACGGCTGTACTTGCTGTTCTCCTCCTCGGGCGATAGCTTGATGCCCTTCAGGTTGCGCCACGTAGGCTCCAGCGTATCGCAGAAGTAAGTATCCTGGGATAGCAACTTCATATCGAAGGTATGTTCAAAACTGCACTTGTCGCCGGCATTCTTGCCGCTATGCACCTCGTGCTTCACGTCACCATCGGCCAACAGATAAAGTCGGCCGATGGTATAATCATTCTTCTTGGCAATTCTCTTTAAAACAATCTCCATGATAATGTATAATTAATAATGTATAATTAATAATGTGGAACTATCAACTATAAACTTTTAACTATTAACTCTTAACTTTCAATCCCCCCATCCTTTCTGAATTTCAGCTTGATGAAGCAATCTGAACTGTAAGAACTGTAAGAACTGTAAGAACCGTCAGGTGTTCCGCCTGATGTTCCGCCAGATGCACCGCCTTGATTTCCAGCTTTTCTACGCTCAATATAGCCTCGATGCGCCCAGGCATACAGCATGTTCTTGGTGCCGTCGGCACTCAAGCCGTTCTTCTGGCGAACCTCCACAGCCTGCTGATACATAAACTCATCGGGCAACTGCTGCAGCAGATTGCTGGGACCATGACTCGTACTCTTCTCGGCACTCATAGATGCCGTCTTGATGCCACCCTCAAAGAATCGCATCTTGCAATACAGGTCATACTGCTCACTCCAGCGGATGAAATCCTCTATCTCCGGCTCCCATCTGAACCCATTAGCCACGTAAAGCACGCACGCCTTCAGATAACCTATCACATTGCCACGGAAGGTGAAATTCTCGTAGATTCGGTTCTGCGACAGACGCGAAAACTCGGCATTCTCATCCTTCAGTTTCATGGCAAGACTGAAAGCCTCCGGGCAGTCCACCAGTCCCGAAGCCTTGCAAAGGTTCTCGATGTACGGCTTCAACTGCGCCCTGAACTCATCGTCGTAGTTGCCGTAGATGGGAATATCCTCGCCGATGAGACGCTCGGGGATGGTGCAGAAGTTGATACGGCTGATAGGACCATCCGTCAACACCTTCGAGAAATAACGCTTGCCCTTCTCGATGGTGGTGGAAGCATTCCAGTTGAAGCGGATGGTAACACGCTCGGTAACACTCTGCAAGCCCACTCGTGTCTGTCCGTATTCATTACCTGGGTCAAAGGCGAGACACATGATGCGGAAGTGCTGGTTGCCGATGCCTTTCAGGGCGTCAAACTGATCTATCTCGTTGAGCGAGGTATAGAGAAAGTGCCCCTGTGCCTCGGCGGTACGCATCACGAAAGCCGGATTGGTCATGTCGGCATCAATGGTCTGGATAATCAGATTTTCGGGACGCTTGCGCTTATCCTTGTTGGCGCCCTTGCGCATCAGTTCATCCTTCCACTCCTTTTCACGCTTCAGGTTTTCCATATCACGCTTACGGATATCCTCCATAATCATCGAGATAGGCATCTGCACGCAGCTTTTACCTGCGCCCGTACCAGCTAACAGACAGCACATTAGCGTAGCTTCATGCTCCACATTATCAATGTATCTGAATCTCGTCTTCCAGAGGTGTGTGGCCAGAGGAGGGAAGATGGCATGTGCCACGGCAGGCTTGTAGATATCCGGAGTCTGGGATACCAGGAGCTCTACCAGCTTGGGAAGTTTCTTGGGCATGGGTGGCGGAGCAGGATACTCATCGTCGTCGTTACTTTGAGCATTGAACTTGGAACTTTGAACTTTATGATTACCCGCCAGTTGATAGGCGGCATCCCCCATAACAGTACCACCTACCAAGCCGCTGGCAGCCTTCTCTGCCGTGGCATTGATACGAATCACATCACGCGAGAAAGGCTTGGAGCTATCCCCATATTTCGCATAGAAGTCATGAATCAGCTGGTGGCAGTCTCGCTCATTATAATAGCTCGGCATCTTCTTAGCCACCACCTTCATCAGCTCGTCCTCGCTCATCACTCTAGATGCTCCTGCGCTCATAATAGCGAGCAGAGAGGAATGTCTAGACCCCACGGTATCGATATCCATTCCGCTCAATCCCGCCGCCTCCTTGAAGAGTTCGAAAGCTATGAGATTCTTCTCACTTGCTTCTCGGGTTGCCACTCCGCCAGCATTTTGAGAATCTCCAGCAGGGCTGAGATAAGAATCATTAACACGATGGCTATCACCAGATTGGGCAGGCTGAACAGCAGTGCCAGCAGAAACAGCGTTATCGCCGTTAGTGCCCTGAAATCGATTGTCTTCACTTTGAACATTGTCTTTACTTTGAACTTTTTTATTCTCCGGATTTTCATTCATCGGATTACACGGAGGAATCGGAACATTCTTGCTTCCCGGATTA